>DASVMH010000042.1:0-5495 GCA_036384455.1 Marmoricola sp.
GCGGCTCACCGGGCGCGAGAGCGTCGGATGGCCGAAGACCACGACCCGTTCGATCCGCTCGCCCAGGTCGGTGCCGAGGAGCAGGCGGTAGCTGCGGATGACGTTCGCGCCGTTGCGCGATCCGCTGGTCGGCTCGGCCAACAGCGGCCAGCCGCCCGCCTCCGCGAGTTGGCGCGCCCGCTTCCCGGAGTCGTCTCCCGCCACGACCACCGTCCGCGCCCCGACCGGGATGGTCCGCGACGTTTCCGGGGTTCTCTCCCCCGAAAACGGCCGGGAACGTCGCGGACTGTCGCGAATCGGCTCGTCGGTGTCGGGGTCAGGGAGGAGCGGTTCGGCGAACTGGACGTTCAGGTGGATCGGACCACCGTCGAGCCAGGCAGCCGACAGCGCCTCGTCGTCGGGTTCGTCGAGGTCGGCGAACGATGCGGCGGACCCGAAGAGTTGGACCTGGTCGGTCGTCTGGTTGGCCCCGGTGCCCCGCAGCGACGCCGGCCGGTCGGCGGTGACCGGGACGAGGGTGAGGCCGGCATGCGCTGCTTCGAGTACGGCCGGGTGCAGATTCGCGGCGGCGGTTCCCGAGGTGGTCACCACGGCGACCGGATCGTGTGAGGTCTTGGCGATGCCGAGGGCGAGGAAGCCGGCGCTGCGTTCGTCGATGCGGGTGTGCACCTCGACGTCGTCGCGTGCCACCAGCGCCAGCGACAGCGGCGCATTGCGCGACCCGGGCGCGATCACCACGTGGCGTACGCCCCGGTCGACGAGCTCGGCAACCAGCCAGCGCGCGAGCTTGGTGGACCCATTCACGAGGACAGATCCTTGCGTACCTCGGCGAGACGCGCGCGCCAGTGGGTGACGCGATCATCCGATGCCGTGCAACGAGCGAGCGCGTCAGGGTCGATCGCAGGGCGTACGACGGGGAGCGCCCCGTCGACGGGCAGCAATGGTGTGGCGACGACGTCATCGGTCAGCAGTTGCACCGTCGCGAGGCCGCAGGCGTGGTCGAGGGACGGTAGCGCCGCCGCGAGCGCGACGCCCGCTGCGATGCCGATGCTCGTCTCGACCGCGCTGGACACCACCACAGGCAGGCCGATGTCCTCGGCGATCCGCAGGCAGGCGCGTACGCCACCGAGCGGCTGCACCTTGAGCACCGCGATGTCGGCCGCCTCCAGATCCCTGACGCGGTAAGGGTCCTCGGCCCTGCGGATCGACTCGTCGGCGGCGATCGGCACGTCGAGGCGGCGACGGCACGCGGCCAGGTCCTCGACGCTCGCGCAGGGCTGCTCGACATATTCAAGACCGCCGGATGCCCTGTCCAGCAAGGGGATTCTCGCAACGGCCTCATCGAGTGACCAGCCACCGTTGGCGTCGATGCGGACCAGTCCGTCGCGCCCGATGGCGTCGCGGACGGCCTCGAGCCTCGCCTCGTCCTCAGCGAGCGCCTGGCCCGGCTCGGCCACCTTGACCTTCGCCGTGCGGCAGCCCTGCGAGTCCCGCACGATCTGCGCGGCCCGGTCGGGGTCGCAGGCAGGGACGGTGACGTTGACCGGGACCCGGTCCCGGACCGGCTCCGGCCAGCCCTCGTCCGCCGCCTCCATCGCTGCACGCAGCCACGGGGCGCTGGTCGGCGCGTCGTACTCCAGGAAGGGGCTGAACTCCCCCCATCCGGCGCCGCCCTCGAAGAGCACCCCCTCGCGCACGGTGATCCCGCGGAAGCGCGTCCGCAACGGGATCGAGTAGACGTTCATCGCCACTCCTCCGCCGCAAGCGACCGCATGGCGAGCCGGTCGGGTTTCCCGTTGCTGAGCAGAGGGATCTGCTTCACCACCACGAGTTGGCGTGGCGCCCAGGAGCGCGGCTCGACGAGGTCACGCAACCCGGCGAGCGTCAGTGGATCGCGTGCCTCCACGACGGCGACCACCCGCTCGCCCCACTCGTCGTCCGGCACTCCGACCACCTCGACCGCGACCGCTGCCCGGTCGGTCATCAGCGCGGTCGCCACTGCCCGGGCCGGCACCTTGACCCCGCCGCTGATGATCACGTCGTCGCCGCGGCCCTCGATGCGCAGACACCCCCTGTCATCCAGGTGCCCGAGATCATCGGTGTGGAACCAGCCGTCGCGCAGAGCCGCGGTGGTCCGGTCGGGCTCGCCGTCGTACCCGTCGAAGAGCATCGGCCCGCGCAGCAGCACCTGGCCATCCTCGATCCGCATCTCCACGCCATCCAGCGGCAGACCGTCATAGACGCAGCCGCCACAGGTCTCGCTCATGCCGTACGTCTGCACGATCCGGATGCCGCGGTCCTCCGCCTCGGCACGCACCCGCGGATCGAGCGGACCACCGCCGATGAGGACCGCGCGGAAGCCATCGAGCATGTACGCGCCGTCCGGCGGGTCGTCGCGCATCATCCGGATCAGTTGGGTCGGCACCAGCGAGATGTAGTCCACGCCGTCGAGCCGCCCGTACAACTCTCCGAGGGGTCTCCTCCCGAGGATGAGCGGTTCGGTGTCCGCGACGACGCTGCGGTAGAGCACCTGTACGCCCGCGACGTACGTCGGCGGCAGGTTGAGCACCCACCGTCCGGGACCGCCCAGTCGTTCGTACGTCGCGAGTGCAGAGGCGCGCATGGCATCGCGGGAGAGGACCACCCGCTTCGGCCGTCCGGTCGAGCCTGATGTCTGGATCACCAGCGGCTCGGGGTGCTCGGCAGCGTCCCACTCGCGAAGCAGCCCGAGGATCTCCTCGGCGCTGCCGCTGACAGGTCGCAGGCTCGGCACCCGGCCAACGCTAGTCGCTCATGCGCCTGACAGAATCCGGGCCCATGGCCACCCCCGCGCAATGGATCGAGGGCGCGCGCCCACGCACCCTCCCGGCCGCGATCGCACCGGTGCTCGCCGCGACCGCCGTGGTGGCGTACTTCCACGCCGAGGTGTGGTGGAAGGCAGCGCTCGCGATGGTGGTCTCACTGCTGCTCCAGGTCGGGGTCAACTACGCCAACGACTACTCCGACGGCATCCGGGGCACCGACGACGACCGGGTCGGGCCGATGCGACTCGTGGGTTCTGGCGCAGCGCCGCCGAGCGCGGTCAAGCGGGCCGCCTTCGCGGCCCTCGGTCTTGCCGCCGTGGTCGGGCTGGTGCTCGCCGTGACGACGGCCTGGTGGCTGGTCGCGGTGGGTGCGGTGTCGATCCTGGCGGCGTGGTTCTACACCGGCGGCTCCAAGCCGTACGGCTACCTCGGCCTCGGCGAGGTGATGGTCTTCTGCTTCTTCGGGCTCGTCGCCGTGCTCGGCACGGTGTACGTGCAGGCGCACGGGAACACCGTGCACGGGTTCAGCAGCGGATCCGGATTCGGCTGGGACATCGCCGACCCGTGGCCGGCCGCCTGGTGCGCAGCCGTGGGCGTCGGTGCGATCGCCTGCGCGATCCTGGTCGCGAACAACCTGCGTGACATCCCGACCGACGTCGAGGCGGGCAAGATGACCCTGGCCGTACGCCTGGGTGATCGCCGCACCCGGGCCTTCTACGCGCTGCTCGTGCTCGTCGCGCTGGCCGGCCTCGTCGGAGTGGCCCTCACGACCAGCCTGCTCGCGCTCGTCGCCCTGGTCGCGTTCGTACCGCTCGGGCGCGCGGCAGCCACCGTGCTCAAGGGCGCCGCCGGTCCCGGCCTGATCCCGGTCCTGCAACTGACCGGCGTCGGCGAACTCGTCTACGGGGCGGCGTTGCTGATCGGGCTGCTCGTGGCCCGGTGACCAGCACTGCGGCAGACTCGTCGCATGGGATTCGTGATCGTGCTGCTCATCATCGTGATCGCCGTCGGCGCGTACTACTTCCGCGTCCCGCTGCTCGCCAAGATCCTCGGTCAGTCCGAGGACCGGATCCGGCGGCAGATCGGGCGGAAGAAGTGAGTCACGGGAGTTGACAGGTTTCGCGGGATCTCGTGTGAAACCGTGATTGACCGCGCGATACCAGGGTTGACCACGCAAAACTTCGTGCGGGGAATCGGGTTTTCGCACGGCCCCCTGTGAAACCTGGGGCTGGTGTGACTACTCGGTGACGCGGCGGTACGCGCCGTCGGAGGCCGAGGTCGCCATGGAGGCGTACGCCCGCAGCGCAGCGCTGACGTCACGGTCCCGATCGAGTGGCGTGTAGGGGCGGTCGCGCTTCTCCTGGGCGATCCGGCGCTCGTCGAGCACGTCGGGGTCGACGTTGAGCTCGATCGAGCGGGCGGGGATGTCGATGGCGATCTCGTCGCCGTCCTCGACCAGCGCGATCAGGCCGCCGCCGGCCGCCTCGGGTGAGATGTGTCCGATGGACAGACCGCTGGTGCCGCCGGAGAAGCGGCCGTCGGTGATCAGTGCGCAGGCGCGACCCAGACCGCGGCCCTTGAGGAACGAGGTGGGGTAGAGCATCTCCTGCATCCCCGGCCCACCCTTGGGGCCTTCGTAACGGATCACCACGACGTCGCCGGCCTCGACCCGCTTGTTGAGGATGCCGTCGACGGCGTCCTCCTGCGACTCGAAGACGACAGCGCGACCGTGGAAGGTGAGGTTCTCCTCGGGCACACCCGCGGTCTTGACCACGCAGCCGTCCGGGGCGATGTTGCCGAAGAGGATGCACAGCCCCCCGTCGGCGCTGTAGGCGTTCTCGAGGTCGCGGATGCAGCCGTCGGCCGCATCGGTGTCGAGTGAGGCCCAGCGGTTCTCGGTGGAGAACGGCTCCGTCGTGCGTACGCCACCGGGCGCCGCGTGGAAGAGTTCCAAGGCCGCGTCGGACGGTGACTCCGCGCGGATGTCCCAGGCTCCGAGCCACTCCTCGACCGTCGCCGAGTGGATCGAGTGCACGTCGGTGTTGAGGAGTCCGGCACGGTTGAGTTCCCCCAAAAGCGCGGGGATGCCGCCGGCGCGGTGGACGTCCTCCATGTGGTATTTCGGCGTGTTCGGCGCGACCTTGGACAGGCACGGCACCTTGCGCGAGATGCCGTCGATGTCGGAGACGTGGAAGTCGACCTCGGCCTCGCGCGCTGCGGCGAGCAGGTGCAGCACCGTGTTGGTCGACCCGCCCATCGCGACGTCGAGTGCGACGGCGTTCTCGAACGCCGCATGCGTCGCGATCGAGCGCGGGAGCACGGACTCGTCGTCGTCCTCGTAGTAGCGCTTCGCGATGTCGACCACGAGCCGGCCGGCCTCGAGGAAGAGGTCCTTGCGGGCGGCGTGGGTGGCCAGCGTCGAGCCGTTGCCCGGCAGCGACAACCCGATCGCCTCGGTGAGGCAGTTCATCGAGTTCGCGGTGAACATGCCCGAACACGACCCGCACGTCGGACACGCCGACTGCTCGATGGTCGAGAGCTGCTCGTCGGTGACGGCCTCGTTGGCCGACGCGATCATCGCGTCGATCAGGTCGAGCTTCTCGTGCACTATCCCCTCGATGGCGACCGTCTTGCCGGCCTCCATCGGACCGCCGGAGACGAAGACCGTCGGGATGTTGAGCCGCAGCGCGG
>DASVMH010000043.1:0-1741 GCA_036384455.1 Marmoricola sp.
GTCGTCGTGGTCGGCGGAGACGGCATGGTGCACCTGGCGGTCCAGGCGCTGGCCGGCACCTCGACCCGGCTGGGGCTGATCCCCGCTGGGACCGGCAACGACGTGGCCCGCTACCTCGACATCCCGCGCAAGGAGCCGAACGCCGCCGTCGACATCGTCCTCGGCGGCCGCGAGCGCGTCATCGACCTGGCCCGGGTCGGTGCGAAGTACTTCGTCACGGTGCTCGCCGCCGGGTTCGACGCCAAGGTGAACGAACGCGCCAACCAGATGACCTGGCCCAAGGGGCAGATGCGCTACAACCTGGCCACCCTGGCCGAGCTGCGCACGTTCACGCCGATCCCGTACGTGCTCGACGTCGACGGCGAGCAGCACCGCTTCGAGGCGATGATGGTCGCGGTCGGCAACGGACCTTCGTTCGGCGGCGGCCTGCGGATCACCGAGGGGGCGCGCCTCGACGACGGCCTGCTCGACGTGGTCGCGATCATGCCGATGAGCAAGACCAACCTGGTGCGGACCTACCCGAAGCTGTTCAGCGGGGCCCACGTCCACCACCCCAACTACCGGCACTTCGCCGCCCGGTCGGTCACGGTCGCAGCGCCCGACATCGTGGCCTACGCCGACGGGGAGCGCTTCGGCGCCCTGCCACTGACGGTGGAGATCGTCCCGCTGGCGCTTCGGGTCCTGGCCCCGTGAACGAGTCGCCGTCCGCGGACCCGTCGGACCGCTACGCCCAGTACCGCCGCAACCGACGCCACCCCGGTCTCGCGGAGTTCACCTCGCACTACGACTTCGCGTTCGACGACTTCCAGGTGCGTGCGTGCCGGGTCCTCGAGGACGGGCACTCGGTGCTCGTGGCGGCCCCGACCGGCTCGGGCAAGACGCTCGTCGGCGAGTTCGCGGTGCACCTCGCGCTCGCCTCGGGCCGGAAGTGCTTCTACACGACCCCGATCAAGGCGCTGTCGAACCAGAAGTTCAACGATCTCCTCGCCCGGTACGGCGCCGAGAACGTGGGTCTGCTGACCGGCGACAACAGCATCAACGGCGAGGCGCCGGTCGTGGTGATGACCACCGAGGTGCTCCGCAACATGCTGTACGCCGGCTCGCGCACCCTCACCGGGCTCGGCTACGTCGTGATGGACGAGGTGCACTACCTGGCCGACCGGGCGCGCGGTGCCGTGTGGGAGGAGGTGATCATCCACCTGCCGGAGTCGGTCGCCCTGGTGTCGCTCTCGGCCACGGTCAGCAACGCCGAGGAGTTCGGGGAGTGGCTCGGGACCGTCCGCGGCGAGACCGTGACGATCGTCGAGGAACGCCGGCCGGTGCCGCTGTACCAGCACGTGCTCGTGGGCCGGAAGATGTACGACCTGTTCGCGGACGAGGGGGGTGCGGCCGGGGCCGACCGTCTCGAGCAGAAGGTCAATCCGCAGCTCCTCCGGGTGGCCCGCGACGACTTCGTGAGCGGGCGGATGCGCGACCGCCGGTCGCCGCGCGACCGCAACGCCCGGGCCACCTCCAAGCACCGCCGCAACGTCGGCAACGGGCGCCGCGTGTGGATCCCGAGCCGGGCCGAGGTGGTCGACCGACTCGATGCCGCCGGCCTGCTGCCGGCGATCGTCTTCATCTTCAGCCGGGTCGGGTGCGACGCGGCCGTGCAGCAGTGCCTCAACGCCAACCTCCGGCTGACGACGCCGGAGGAGCGCGACGAGATCTTCGCGTTCGACGACTTCCAGGTGCGTGCGTG
>DASVMH010000044.1:0-6922 GCA_036384455.1 Marmoricola sp.
GAGACCGGGGCCGGCGGCTCGGCACCCAAGCACGTCGAGCAGCTGATCAACGAGGACTACCTGCGCTGGGACAGCCTCGGTGAGTTCTTCGCGCTGGTGCCGTCGCTGGAGAAGTACGCCGAGCAGGCCTCCAACCCGGCGGCCACCGTGCTCGCGGGTGCCCTCGACCGGGCCACCGGGACCTTCCTCGACGAGGACCGCTCCCCGGGGCGCAAGCTCGGCACCACCGACAACCGGGGCTCGCACTTCTACCTCGCGCTCTACTGGGCCGAGGAGATCGCGAAGCAGACCGACGACGCCGACCTCGCCGCCACGTTCGCCCCGCTCGCGAAGACGCTGCGCGAGAACGAGGAGAAGATCGCCGCCGAGCTGATCGCCGTCCAGGGCAAGCCGGTCGACATCGGCGGCTACTACCGCCCCGACGACGACCTGACCTCCGCGGTCATGCGCCCCTCGGAGACGTTCAACGCCGCGCTCGCCGCGCTGTAGCTGCGACGTCGGGGCCGATCCGGGGGTCCGGGATGAGATCGCCGCTGTGAACGGTTGAGGGAGACGTGTCCACCGCAGCGCTGACCATCACCGATGAGCAGGCACCCGCCTGCACCCACTTCGGGCTGGCGGTCCTGGCGCTGGCGACCGGTGGCTTCGCGATCGGGACGACCGAGTTCGTGAGCATGGGGCTGCTGCCCCAGATCGCCCACGGCGTGCACGAGAGCAACCCGACGACGGGGCATGCGATCTCCGCGTACGCGCTGGGCGTCGTCGTCGGAGCGCCGGTGCTGGCGTACTTCGGCGCCCGTTTCCCGAGGCGTGCCCTGTTGATCGCGCTGATGTTGGCCTTCGTGGTCGGCAACGCCGCCAGCGCGATGGCTCCGGGGTATGGCTCGTTGCTCGGGGCGCGGTTCCTCGCGGGTGTCCCGCACGGGGCGTACTTCGGCGTCGCCTCACTGGTCGCCGCCTCGCTGGCCGACCCCGCGCGGCGCGGCCGTGCGGTCGCGATGGTGATGCTGGGGCTCTCGGTAGCCAACGTCGTCGGGGTGCCCGCGGCGACGTGGATCGGGCAACACGCGGGCTGGCGCTCGGCGTACGTCCTGGTCGCCGCACTCGGCCTGGTGACGGTCGCGATGATCCGGGCCTTCATCCCGCGGATGCCCGCTGACCCGGCCGCGACCGGGCGGCGCGAACTCAGTCTCTTCGCGGTGCCTCAGGTGTGGCTGACGCTGCTCGTCGGGGCGGTCGGATTCGGTGGGATGTTCGCGGTCTACACGTACATCTCGCCGACGATCACCCACGTCGCGGGGCTCTCCAAGGACGTCGTGCCGGTCTTCCTGCTGTGCTTCGGGCTCGGCATGGTGTTCGGCACCTGGCTCGCCGGGGAGCTCGCCGACTGGTCGATCATGCGGTCGCTCTTCGTCGGCTCGATCGGCATGGGTGTGGTCCTCGTGCTCTTCTGGTTGGTCTCGCCGCACGGCTGGTGGGGGCTGCCCGTCGTCTTCGGCATCACCACGCTCGGCTCGGTGCTCGTGGTCAACCTCCAGTTGCGGCTGATGCACGTCGCCGGCCCGGCGCAGACCCTGGGCGCGGCGATGAACCACGCCTCCCTCAACATCGGCAACGCCGTCGGTGCCTGGATCGGCGGCATCGTGGTGACCGCCACGGACGGCTACCGCGCCCCGGCGCTGGCCGGCGCCGCGCTATCCCTGGCCGGACTTCTGGTGCTGGTCGCCTCCGCCGCGCTTCACGTGCGGTCGGGGTCGAAGAAGTCGGCGGCGATCAGGTCGTAGGCGACCGAGTCGCCGCGCTCGCCGGAGCGGGTGCCGGTGCCGAGCCGCTCGACCCCGACCCTCGTGAACCCGGCCTTCTCCGCAACCGCGCACGAGGCGGGGTTGCGTACGTCGGCGCACAGCGACAGACGCTCGAGGCCGAGGCCGCCGTCCTCGACGTCGATGAAGGCGTGCCGGGCCATGAGACGCACGGCCTCGGTGGTCAGGCCGCGGCCGCGCGCATCCGGGTGGGTCCAGTAGCCGATCTCGCCGCATGGTCGCCGGATGTGGTGGATCGACACGACGCCGCAGAGCGCGTCGGTCGCAGCGTCGGCCAGCACCCAGTGGATCGCCTCGCCGGCGGCCATCCCCTCCTCGCGGGCCGCGAAGAAGCGGTCCGCCGCGGCGGCGTCGTAGGGGGATTCCATCCGGAAGATCCAGCGTTGCGTCTCCGCGTCGTTCGCCCCTTCGATGAGCCGAGCACGGTCCGAGGGTCGCTCGCGCCGCAACACGACCTTCTCTCCGACGATCCGCGGAACTGCGAGCCACTCGGTGCGGGGCTCCATGGACTCCCCACGCAGCAGGGTCCCGGCCCAGCCGTTGAGCATCTCGCCACGGTGGGGGAGCCAGCCGCGCAGGGTGCCGTCGAAGGAGAAGCCGACCTTCCACGCGAGCTTGCGCGAGGCCCAGTTGTATTCGTTGGCGTACCAGACCACGGTGGCCAGTTCGCGCCCCTCGGGGGAGAAGCCCCACGCCAGCAGCAGTCGCAGGGCCCGCTCCATGGCGCCGGTGCCGCGGACGTCCGGGTGCGACCCGTACGCGATCTCGGCGCGCTGCTCGCCACGGTTGCGCAGGCTGACGGTGCCGCCGTAGCGGCCCTCGAACTCGACCGCGAAACCCCACTCCTGGTCGCTCGCCCACCCGCCCGGCATCGCGTCGCGGACGAACCTCTTGGCGTCCTCGAGCGTGTAGGGCGTGGGCACTGTCGTCCAGCGGATGCTGTCCGGGTCGACGCACTGCTCGAGACACCTCTCGATGTCGCCCTCGCTGTGCGCGCGCAACGTCACCACGCCGTCGGTGAGAGTCGGGACCCGGACCATGCCCCGACCCTGCCAAGTCGGGCCGTTGCAGGCAACCGGGTTATCGCAGGTCGCCGAGATCCGTGGCGTGCCCGTCGGCATCGAGGCCCGTGTAGGAGTCGGCGCCGGTCCTGACGACGACCTGGTCGCCCATCGAGGCCACCAGCCGCGCGGACTCGATCGGCACCCGGGTGAAGCGGGTCCAGGTGGCATCTGCGCTGCGGAACAGGCCCTGCCGGGTGCCCAGGTAGAGGGTGCCGGTGTCGGTGGCCGCCATGCTCGTCACGGACGAGAAGGGCAGGTCGGCGGGGTGCAGCATCGCCCAGTTCCGGCCGTCGACCGACACGGCAAGGGTCCCGACATCCGTGAGCTTGCCGTCGATGCCGGCCAGGGCGGCGACACGGTCGTTGCCCGTGACCAGGGCCGCCGGGACGTTGCCCTCGTCGAGTGTGCGGGTCGACCAGCGTCCGTCGGCGTAGGTCGCGACCTTCACGGGTGCTGGACCTGCGGTCAGCGGGAGCGCGACGACCGTGCCGTCGGGGGTGACCACTCCTTCGGCGATGTCTGCCACGTCTCCGATCGGCGGCAGCGAACCCATCGTCGCGTCCGCCGAGTCGACCGCGGCGGCACCGCTGCCCGTGTGCACGAAGCCGTCCGGCGCGGAGGTCAGCCGGCCGACGCGGCGCAGCGGGGCCGTGGTGCCATCGGCATGCACGACGACGCCCGGGAGGTTCCACCCGCTGGCGACGAACTGGTCACCGGAGACGTACGCCCGGGGGGAGCGCCCGCCGACCAGGCCCGAGGAGGTCCCTGAGGACGTGCGCAGCTGCCAGGCGCTCGCACAGTGATGGTGGCCCTGCGCGCACAGGGTGCGCACGGTCAGGATGTCGCCGTGGCGTCCGGCGACGCTCACGAGATGGCCATCGGCGAGGATCTTCGCGACGGATGCCCCGTCGGGGGCGACGGTGGGTGACGGCGTCGCGGTGGGTTGCCCGGTCGGCGGCGCGGTCTGCGAGCCGTGGCCGAGCTCCAGGGTGAGGCCGACTCCGGCGACGACCACGACCGCGGCAACGGCGCTCGCCATGGCCACCCGCCGGGTCGTACGCCGGCGGGCACGGTCGACGAGCTCATCGAAGGCCGGCGGAGTCACCGTATCGGCGGTGCGCCGGGCCAGGTCGGGAAATTCGGGCAGGTCATTCATGAGCGCGTCTCCGCAGGGGTGTCCGGTTCGGTGCTGAGCAGGTCGGCGAGAGTGGCGCGGCCGCGGGAGAGCCGGGCCTTGACGGTGCCGACGGGTACGCCGAGGGTCGCCGCGACCTCGGCCACGGGCAGATCAGCGAGGTGGTGCAGGGCGATGGCCTCCTGCTGCGCTCGGGGGAGTCGCCTGATCGCCGCGACCAGTGCGACCCGGTCTGAGGAGAGATCGTCAGGAGGCTCGTCGGGGATCAAGTCAGGCAGCAGCGAGAGGTGCCGTCGCATCCGTCGCCATTGGCTGCGGGTCAGGTTGACGGCGACCGTACGCAGCCAGGCCTCGGGGTTGTCGAGGGCGGCGAACTGGTGACGCCGTCCGAGGGCGCGTACGAACGCCTCCTGCACGACGTCCTCGGCCTCAGCCCGTGATCCGGTGATGGCGGCGAGTTGCCCGACCAGGCGCGGGTACGAGGCGTCGAAGACCTCCCGCACGAACTCCTCGTCGGACATCTGCGCGTCCTTCCCCGATCTCGGAAGCGAGTGCGCCCAGTGTGCTCCGGTGGCGACGCCGGCGGACAGCCCCTGGCTGGGTGTCGTCATCGGCCGAGGCCCCACAGGTTTCGCAACATACTCGTGCGACGAACGGGGGAGCGCCGCGGTTGCATCGGATCAGGGGTAGGTCATGCCCATCTTCTCGCGTACCTCGGCCAGGGTCGCGTCGGCGACCTCGTTGGCGGCCGCATTGCCGCGGGCGAGGACGTCGTAGACGACGCCCGGGTCGGCTTCGATCTCGGCGCGCCGGGCGCGAATCGGGGCGAAGAACGTGTTGACGGCGTCGGTGACCCGCGCCTTGAGCGCGCCGCCCCCACCGTCGCCGATCTCGGCGGCGATCTGCTCGGGGTCGGTGCCTTCGCACAGCGAGGCGAGCTTGATCAGGTTCGCGACCTCGGGACGGCCCTCCGGGTCGTACGTGATCACCCGGTCGCTGTCGGTCTTGGCCTTCTTGATCAGCTTCGCGGTCTCGTCGGCGCTCATCCGCAGCTCGATGGAGTTGCCGCGCGACTTGCTCATCTTCGTGCCGTCGAGGCCGGCGACGTGAGTGGCGGCGGACAACAGCGCGTCGGGCTCGGGGAAGGTCGCGCCGTAGCGCTCGTTGAAGCGACGGGCGACCACCCGGGTCTGCTCGATGTGGGGCAGCTGATCGCGACCGACGGGGACGACATTGCCCTTGCAGAACAAGATGTCGGCCGCCTGGTGGACCGGATAGGTCAGCATCAGTCCGCTGATCGCCTTGATGCCGGCGCTGGCGGCCTCGTCCTTGACCGTGGGGTTGCGCTGGAGCTCCGCGACGCTGACCAGGCTCAGGAAGGGCAGCAGCAGTTGGTTGAGCGCGGGGACGGCCGAGTGGGTGAAGATCGTCGATCGCTCGGGGTCGATGCCGACGGCGAGGTAGTCGGTGATCAGCTCGCGGACGCTGCCGCGGATGTCGCCGGCGACGTCGCGGTCGGTGATCACCTGATAGTCGGCGACCAGCACCCAGGTCTCCGCGCCGAGCTCCTGGAGCTTGACCCGGTTGACCAGTGAGCCGAAGTAGTGGCCGATGTGCAGGGCGCCCGTGGGTCGGTCGCCGGTGAGCATCCGGAACTCCTCCGGGTGCGTGGCCAGCCGCGCTTCGACGGCGGCGCTGCGCTCGGACGCGGCCCGGAAGGTCGCGGAGGTGCCAGGGGTCTCGTCGCTCACGTGCGCACTCTACAAATCGGCCGACGACGGCCGACCCACGGGATGGGTGCGGCATCGCGCCGACGAGTGGCTAGGCTCGGAGCGTGTCGACGATCGGCGTCTCCATCGCGGTTCCCGACCCGTGGGGAGCGCAACTCCAGGACTATCGCGTGCAGTTGGGAGACTCTTCGGCGCGGCAGATCCCCTCGCACATCACTTTGATCCCTCCCTGCGAGGTCGCCGACGGCGAGATCGACACAGTGGTCGCGCACCTCGAGCGGACGGCCTCGGCGACTGCGGCGTTCTCCGTGCACCTGCGCGGCACCGGTACGTTCCGCCCGGTCTCGCCCGTGGTCTTCGTCAACGTCGTCGCAGGCATCTCCGAGTGTGAGGTCCTCGCCGACGGCCTGCGGCAGGGCCCCATCGAGGACGCCCCCCGATTCCCGTACCACCCGCACGTGACGATCGCCCACGAGCTCGACGAGCCGTTGCTCGACCGTGCCTTCAGTGACCTCGCGGACTTCGACTGCGTCTTCGAGGTCACCGAGTTCCACCTGTACGAGCACGATGCCGCCGAGGGGTGGCGGCCCACCCATACGGTGTTGCTCCAGTAGCGGGCGTCAGTGACCGTGCGTCAGCGAGTGCCGCAGGTCGCGGTTGAGCTGGGCGATCACGTCGAGCGGGATCTCCTTGGGACAGGCTGCGGTGCACTCGCCGATGTTGGTGCAGCCGCCGAAGCCCTCATGGTCGTGCTGGGCGACCATGTCGACGACGCGGCGGTCGCGCTCGGCCTGACCCTGGGGCAGTTCACCGAGATGGGTGATCTTCGCCCCGAGGAACAGTGAGGCCGATCCGTTCGGGCAGGCCGCCACGCACGCGCCGCAGCCGATGCAGGTGGCCACGTCGAAGGCGCGGTCGGCCGCGTCCTTCGGCACCAGGATCGAGTGCGCCTCCGGAGCGGCGCCGGTGTTGACGGAGATGAAGCCGCCGGACTGGATGATCCGGTCGAAGGAGGAGCGGTCGACGCAGAGGTCCTTGATGACCGGGAACGCCCACGAGCGCCACGGCTCGATCGTGATCGTGTCGCCGTCCGTGAAGGAGCGCATGTGCAGCTGGCAGGTCGTGGTGACCTCGGGGCCGTGCGGCTCGCCGTTGATCATCAGCGAGCAC
>DASVMH010000045.1:0-3697 GCA_036384455.1 Marmoricola sp.
CCCTCGACCAGCGGCTTCCCGTTGGGTGCAGTCGCGTTGACCAGTCCGAGCGGTCCGTGACAGATGCCACCGATCACCAGGTCGGCCGCCGCGGCCGCGGTCACCGCAGCAGCAAGGTCGTCAGACGTCGCGAAATCGAACGCCGCACCCCACCCGCCGGCGAGGTAGATCAGGTCGTAGTCGCCGATCGGAACGTCGCCGATCGGGAGTGACTCGTTGACCTTGCGCCGCAACGTGTCGTCCGCGAGGAAGCGGTCGTCTGCCTCGCACCGGATGACCGGCTTCAGTGACATCGGGTCGACCGGGATCGCTCCGCCTCTCGGGCTCGCGACATCAACGTCCATGCCGGCGTCGAGGAACGCGTAGTAGGGGACCGTCAGCTCCGAGGCGAACACGCCGGTCGCCTTTCCGACGTCCAGCACGCCGTGGTTCGTGCCGACGACGAGAGCGCGCCGGCCGGGCAGCGAGAACTGCTCGGCGTTCTTCAGGTCCGGATGCATCCCGACTCGACGAACCAGGCGTCGCACCGCGCGGGCAGGCCGCGGCGGACGCTTCATCGCAGGGGTCGCCTTGCGAGCTACGTATGGCCATGGGTTGTTGCGCTCGGGCACGCTGGCCGCGCGCTCTTCCTTCAGCCGGGTCTTGAGATGCTCGAACACCTGACGGAACTTCTCGTCGCCCGCCCGGTTGTTCGCCTCGATCGGGTCGTCGTCGAGGTCGTACAGCTCCCACTCGTCAGGCAGAGGGTCGCGACGGTAGACGGCGCCACCGATGCCGTTGGCGGCGAGATGGGCACTCCCAGGGCTGGTCCAGGTCGCCGGGTCGTCGAAGGTGCGCACCAGCTTCCACAGGTGGCCGCCGCCGCGCGGTGCGTCGCTGCCGTCGACGCGGGCAACCACCGCTTCGAAGTTGGCAGGCGTGTGTGCCGCTACCTGGATGCGCAGCGGTACGGGTGGGTTCGCCGTTCGGCGCAGCTTGCGCGCGAGACCGGAGGCTCCCGAGTCGCCTTCGAGCATGTTGTCGCGGGTCAGCAGGTACACCGCTCGCTTTGCCGAGTCCGGAGTCGTCGCTCCGTCGACGGCCGGCATCAGGTTGCGACCAGGCAGGGGATGCACCTCGCTGAAGTCGCGCCGGAGCCGCTTGCCGATCGTCGCCTCATCGATCCCCGCGGCGGCAAGCAGGGTGGGTACGACGTCGACGTGCGAGGTCGGCGTCGTGATCGTCTGCGCCGAGGTGGTGTGCTCGCCGCCCACGCGTGCGATGAAGAACGGGATCCGGGTGGCCTCGTCGTAGAGGTTGAACCACTTCTGGTGAAGCCCGCCGTGCGCGCCGAGCAGCTCGCCGTGGTCAGCTGTCCGCACCATCACGGTGTCGCCGGTGCTCTGCTCGTCGATCGCTCGCCGCACCCGTTCCAGCGAGGTGTCCACCTCGGCGTGCAGGCGGTAGTAGAGGTCGCGGTAGGCCTGCGCCCCCTTGCGATAGATCCGCTCGATGGCGGCTGGCGGCCCGTACCCGGACGGGTACGACGCGCGGTACGCCGCCTGGGCGGACGGCTTGGTCGACAGGTCCTCGTGAGCGGTCGGGGCCTCCGGCACGTGAGGCGGATCCAGCGGTGAGGACTTCAGCGGGCTGCGGCGTCCGCGCCATGCCGGGAACAGCACGATGTCGTGCGGGTTCACGAAGCTGGCCACCAGCAGGAAGGGCTTCTGCGCGGCGGCGTCGCCGGCGCGCCGGCGGTCGTAGCGGTCGGCGAGCCAGGCGATGACTCGCTCGGCGATCAGCGGATCGCGGCGGTAGCCGGAGTCGGAAAGGTTCGCGCCATGCGGCTCCGGGCCGACCCAGCCGGAGAAGCCGTAGGGCTCCAGCGGGTTCTCGTCGAGATAGCGCTGCACGTTGGCGGGGATGACCTTGCCCGCGTCGGTGTTGGTGGGAAGCGGCTTGCCGCGCTCCATGATGTCGGCGTGGCTGAGGTGCCACTTGCCGTCGTAGTGCGTGTCGTAACCGGCGGCGCGGAACCAGTTGCCGAGGGTTGGCACCTCGCCCTTGGGCAGCCAGCGCATCCGGGAGTCGTTCGCCATCTTGCCCAGGCCGTCGGTCTGGGTGACCCCGTGCAGGTCCGGGTACTGGCCGGTGAACAGTGTCGGGCGACTCGGGACGCACGCGAGCGAGCCGGTGTAGTGGC
Organism: Marmoricola sp.; assembly: GCA_036384455.1. Taxonomy (GTDB): domain Bacteria; phylum Actinomycetota; class Actinomycetes; order Propionibacteriales; family Nocardioidaceae; genus Marmoricola. Next base: position 2,183 of record DASVMH010000045.1, read on the forward strand.
GCTCGAAGCTGACCGCGTTGTCGCGGAACCACTGGGTGCTGAGAAGGTGCTGCTCGCGCCAGGCGCGCAGCTCTTCGGTCTCGTACGGCGGGATCGCGCGCTCTTCGTCGGTCATCAGGATGATGACGTCGGGCTTGGCGGTCATGTGGCAGTCCCCTCCTCGACGCGGGCGGCGAGCCCGCCGAGCATCTGCTTCGCGGCACGGCCGAGCTGGCGCGACAGGGCGCGACCGATGAAACGGCTGACCGGGTTCGGCCGTGAGAAGACCGTGGTCGTCACCGTTGTCTTGGTCGTCCCGTCACCGTCCTCGAGGCGCCAGGTCGTGACGATGCTTCCGGCAATCGGTGGCAGGCCCTCGACGGTGTAGGAGAGCAGCTCGCGCGGCTGCCAGTCGACCACGGTCTCCATCAACGTGATCCGGCCGACCTGGACCCGCCGTACGGCGCCGATCCCATCGCGTGCGTCGGTCGCCGCCGTCGAGTGGTCGACGTTCGGCGCCCAGGTGGCGATTGCCGGAAAGTCGGCAAGCACGGCCCACACCTTCGCGCGAGGTGCGGCGATCTTCGTGGTCTTCTGCACTAGATCTCCACCCGGTGTAGGTCGTTGCCGAGCTCGATCCTGCCGGAGAAGTGGGCCGCGGCACGGGCCCGCCACTCGGGTTCGTCGGCTGCGGTCAGCGCGGGCACGTAGTGGGTGAGGACCAACGTGGACATCCCTGCCCGTGCCGCGGTCTGGGCCGCCTGCTCGACCGAGGAGTGGTAGTCCAGGACGTCGTTCAGCCGCTTGAGCGGAATCGTCTCGATGACGTCCGCGCGGATCACGGTGTGGACGAGGGCGTCGGCCCCGGCGCACAGCGCGTCGAGCGATTCGCACGGCACGGTGTCACCGGCCAGGACCACTGCGCGACCACCGTGCTCGACCCGGAACCCGATGCTCGGCTCGACCGGCCGGTGGTCGGTCGGACCGGCCGTGACGTGGACGTCGTCGTTGACGAAGCACTCACCGTCGGTGACCTCGCGGACGTCGACCGGGGGCTCCCAGGTCAGGTCTTCGTGGTGGCCCAGCCGGTAGCCGATGTCGTGCGTGAGCATCGAGAGGATCCCGTCAACGACGTCGCGGGTGCCCGGCGGACCGATCACGACGAGCGGGGAGGGCGCGAAACTCGTCACCCACCGGCTCGTGATCACGTCGTTGAGGTCGGTGATGTGGTCGCTGTGAAGGTGAGTGAGCAGGACCGCATCGATCGCGGCAGCGCTCACGCCGATCGCTGCTGCCCGCATGAGTACGCCGCGCCCGGCGTCGATCAGCAGGCGCGTATTGCCGGCGACGACCAGCGTTGACGGACCGGCGCGGTCTGGGTCGGGCAGCGGGCTTCCGGTGCCGGTGAGGATGACGTCCATCAGAGCTCTTCTCCTGCTGGCATCAGATCGTCGGCGGCGGGCCGGAGCGCTCGGAGCGGAAGCGGCCGACGCCCCACTCTCCCGTTGCGACGACGGTGCGTCGCCCGCGGTCGGT
>DASVMH010000046.1:0-2421 GCA_036384455.1 Marmoricola sp.
GGACGCGCGCGGCCTCAGCTAGGGCTCACGCCTCCGGGAGCCGCCGGAGAACCTCAGCGAGGGTGGAGTCGACCCCGTCGAAGCGTTGGTCGATCCCGTCGAGGCGTTGGTCGATCGCGTCGAAACGTGCGTCGTGGTCGACGAGTTTGTTCTGCACCTCGCCAAGGATCTCGTAGATCGATTCGGTGTCGTTCTCCAAGCGGGTCACTCGCGCCCCGAGGCCGTCGCTACTCATGGACTCACCGTAGATCGCGACCGCATAGCGCACCACCCCGGATCCGGAACCTGTGGATAACTTCTAGAAGAGCCGCTCGGTCGGGTCGTCCAGCCCTCGGAGGGCGTCGTAATCGACGAGGGCGCACGCGATGCCGCGGTCCTCGGCGAGGACCCTGGCCTGCGGCTTGATCTCCTGGGCGGCGAAGATGCCACGGACCTCGCCCTTGCCGGTGAGCAACGGGTCGCGGTTGAGGAGTTCCAGGTACCGCGTGAGCTGCTCGACCCCGTCGATCTCGCCGCGACGCTTGATCTCGACCGCGACGCTGAGGCCGGCGGCGTCGCGACACATCAGGTCGACCGGCCCGATGGCGGTGGGGAACTCACGGCGGACCAGGGACAGTCCGTCGGCGAGGGTCTGCGGGTGTTCGGCGAGCAACTCCTGCAGGTGCTTCTCCACGCCGTCCTTCTGAAGGCCAGGATCGATGCCGAGGTCGTGCTCGGAGTCGTGCAGGACCTCCTCGATCAGGATCCGCAGGGTGTCCTCGGACTTCGGGTTGGTGACCGTCCACTCGATCAGCTCGCGTGAGTCGTCGAGCGGATCGACGGCGGTGCCGTCGGCGAACGTGCACGGCGGGCTCATCCAGTTCAACGGCTTGTACGAGCCGCCGTCGGAGTGGATCAGCACGGATCCGTCGGCCTTGAGCATCAGCACGCGCGTGGCCATCGGCAGGTGGGCGGTCAGCCGGCCTGCGTAGTCGACCTGACAGCGGGCCACGACGAGTCTCACGATCGGCGAATCTACCTGTCATGCTCGACGGCATGCAGCGTGTGGTCGTGATCGGTGCGGGAGTCATCGGTCTGACCTGCGCCATCCGGCTCGCGGAGGCGGGGCATCGGGTCGACGTGGTCGCACGCGACCTGCCCCTCGAGACGACGTCGACCGTGGCCGCCGCGCTCTGGTACCCGTACCTCGCACTGCCGCAGGACCTGGTCACCGCTTGGGCGGCCACGTCGTACGAGACGTACGCCGAGCTTGCCGGCGGTGACACGGGCGTACGCATGCTGGCGGGGACCGAGGTGCTGCGGGAGTCCTCGCCGGACCCGTGGTGGCGCTCGGCCGTGCCCGACCTGCGGCGGGTCGCACCGCCTGAGGGCTACGCCGACGCGTGGGAGTTCGAGTCCCCGGTCGCCGACATGCCGGTCTACCTCTCCTGGTTGCGGGATCGCCTGGAGGATCTGGGCGGCACGGTGACGCGCGCGGCGCTGGAGGCGCTGCCGCACCCCGGGGACGCGATCGTGGTCAACTGTGCGGGCCTCGGCGCCCACGGGCTGGTCCCCGACGCGTCGGTGCGACCGGTGCGGGGTCAGGTGGTGGTGCTGGCCGACTGCGAGGTGGACCGTTGGTGGCTCGACGGTGCGGTGCCGACCTACGTCGTGCCGCGTGGAGACACGGTGGTGATCGGCGGCACCGAGGAGAGCGGCGACTGGCACCGCTCACCGCGCGGCGAGACGGCCGCGGACATCGTCGCCCGGGCGAGTGCGCTGGTGCCTGCGGTGGCCGGAGCCCGGATCGTCGCGCATCGCGTCGGTCTTCGGCCGGCACGTCCGGCCGTACGCCTGGAGCAGGAGGGCCGGGTGGTGCACTGTTACGGCCACGGTGGTGCGGGGATGACGCTGTCATGGGGTTGCGCCGCCGATGTCGCTGCCCTCGTCGAGGCGATGTGACGCAGTCGTACGCCGTCCGTGTGACGGACGTCCTTACCCGCTGGTAGCAAGCGTGGCATCCTTCCGTCATGACGCAGACGCCCGACGCCATCTACGCCACCCTGGTCTACCCGTACCTCAACCACGCGGTACGCATGTTCGAGAGCGGGTACGCCTCCCGCGACGACATCGACGCCGCGATGCGGTTCGGCTGCGGATACCCCCAGGGTCCGCTGGCCACCATCGACGAGATCGGCCCCGGCGTCGTCCGCGACGCGCTCGCCGCCCGCTTCGCCGAGACCGGTGACAACCTCCACAAGCCGGCTGACCTCCTCGTCGAGATCGCTGACGCCGGCCGCACCTTCGCCGGCGACGGTGACGGCGCCGAGGCACCCGCTCCGGAGTTCAAGCAGGAGATCGGCCGCGTCGGCGTCGTCGGCACCGGCACGATGGCCACCGGCATCGTCCAGGTCTTCGCGCAGGCCGGCTACGAGGTGGTCT
>DASVMH010000047.1:0-5009 GCA_036384455.1 Marmoricola sp.
TCGTGCTGGCCAACATCGGTCAGGAGACCGACGCCTGGGGGATCAGCCGGATCCCGACGTACGCCGCGCAGGCCGCGCACCTGATGACGGCACCGTCGCACCGCGCCGGCGTCGTCGCCGACTGGGAGGAGGGCCTGGGTCGGCTCATGCGCACCGCCGAGCCGGGCAGCGACAGCCAGCTGACGTTCACCCGCATGTACGCCGCCACCGCATCCAGTCCGGCAGCTGTCGATGACGTCGCCGGGATCCTCTCCGGAGCCGTGGTGATCGACGGCCTGTCGGTCGACCAGGACCTGCGCTGGTCGCTGATCACATCGCTTGCCCGGGTGGGCCGTTTCGGTGAGAACGACATCGCCGACGAGCTCACCCGCGACACCACGATCTCCGGCAAGGAGGAGGCCGCCGCTGCCCGCGCGGCCCGTCCCGACGCCGATGCCAAGGCCGTGGCGTGGCAGGCCGCGATGCTGGACGCCTCCACCCCGAACGAGACCGCCCGCAGCATCGCGATCTCGTTCAACCGGTATGACCAGGACGACGTCCTCGCGCCGTACATCGACAAGTATCTCGATGCCGTCGGTGACGCCTGGAGCAACCTCGGCCCGCACAAGGCGGCGGTCGCCCTCGAGGCGATGTTCCCGCGCGTGCTGGCCTCACAGGACCTGCTCGACCGCGTCGATGCCTGGTTGGAGACCGCCGACGTCAACCCTGGCGCGCGTCGTTACGTCGTTGAGGGCCGTGCCGACGTGGCCCGCTTCCTGGCCGCGCAAGCCCGCGACGCCGGCTGACGCCTCGGTCAGTCGTGCAGCGTCTTGGGCGCCCGTGCGCTCTCGGCGAGGAGTGACAGGCCCCGTTTGATGCCACCGACCAGGTCACCCTCGGCGAAGGCCGCCTGCATGGCGACCGCGGCAAGGGTGGCGGAGTCGTCGGATAGGTTGCGTCGTACGTCGACACCGGTGACGATCTGCAGGACCCGCCGGTTGGGGTCGACCATGACCAGGACGCTCTTCGCGGGAGCTGCCATCGCGGCGTGGAGCCGCTCGGCGGCCTCGCGGGGCGCACCGTCGACAGATCCGACGTAGACGGAGAATTCACAACGCGACGCGGTCTCGGCGTCGCGTACGGCGATGTCGATCTCCCGGCGCTGCGCGCTGGAGAAACCGTCAGTACTCGGCACCGGCTCCGCCCGTCGCCTCGTCGCTGCCGTCAGCAGCGGTCTTGTCGGCCGGCCCCCCGAACCACTCGTCCTTGCCGGTCCAGGTCTCACCCGGCACGAACGAGTCACCACGCGTGGTGACGACGACCAGGAGGCTGATGACCAGCGCGATCCCGACGGGGAACAGGACCAGCACGACGATCCAGTCAAGTGCCGACACGTGCGGCTGGGTCGCCCAGTCGGCAGGGACATCGGCTGAAGCAGCGCCGGCAATGCCGACCAGGCCGACCGTGAGGGCGGCCATCGCGATGCGCACGACGGCGCGCGAGATGCGGTGATGAGTCACACAAGCAGGATAGCCATCGTCGGCTTGGTCGTGGGCACCGGTTCTCGTAGCCTCCGTCACATGCCTGTCCCCTTCCTCACCGCCACCGCCCTGCTGGAGATCCCGCCCACGTGCGAGCGCTCCAACAGCGTCACCTGTGCCGCGGTCTACGACTGGACCGGCAACGAGACGCTGGCCCACGCGGCGGCCTGGGCGATCGGCAAACCGCTGTCGATCATCGGCCTGATCGTGCTGGCGATCGCGCTGCGGTGGTTGGCTCATCGCGTCATCGATCGCGTGGTCCACCGCGCCGAGGCCGGGGTGCTGCCCGCGAAGCTCGAATCCGGGCTGCCCCACACCGGGCGGCGGATCCAGCGCGCCAAGGCGATCGGCTCTCTGCTGCGCAGCCTCACGACGGGGATCATCTACGGCGTCATCTTCGTGATGATCCTGGCCCAGCTCGGCGTCAACATCGCGCCGATCCTGGCGAGCGCCGGCGTGCTCGGCCTCGCGATCGGTTTCGGCGCCCAGAGCCTGGTGAAGGACTTCCTCTCGGGAATCGCGATGACACTCGAGGACCAGTACGGCGTCGGCGACTCGGTCAACCTCGGTGACGTCTCCGGCACGGTCGAAGCGATCGGCCTCCGGGTCACCCGACTCCGCGACGTCGACGGCACCGTCTGGTACGTCCGCAACGGCGAGATCCTGCGCGTGGGCAACCAGAGCCAGAACTGGGCGCGCTCGGTCCTCGACGTGTCGGTGGGCTATTCCGCCGACCTGTCCGCGGTCCGCACCGCTCTGCGCGAGGTCGCCCACGAGCTCTACGAGGACCCCGACTTCCACGACAAGATCATCGAGGAGCCGGAGGTCTGGGGCGTGCAGTCGATGACCCCTGAGGGCATCGTGGTGCGCGTGACCCTCAAGACGGCCCCGATGCAGCAGGGTGTGGTCTCCCGGGCGATGCGCGAGCGGATCAAGGAGCGCCTCGACCGTGACGGCATCCCGGTGCCGATGGCACAGCGGTTCTGGCCCTCGGCGGGTCCCACAGGCGAGGGGTCGGCATGACGGCGATCACGTTCTACGACGAGATCGGCGGCGAGGAGACGATCCGGACGATCGTGCACCGCTTCTACGAGGGCGTCGCCTCGGACGACTGGCTCCGCGAGATGTACCCCGAGGAGGACCTCGGCCCCGCCGAGGAGCGCTTCCGGCTGTTCCTGACCCAATACTGGGGCGGCCCGACCACCTACTCCGAGACGCGGGGACATCCGCGGCTGCGGATGCGACACGCGCCGTTCGCCGTGACCCCCACCGCCGCCCAGCACTGGCTGCAGCACTTCCGCGCCGGCCTCGACTCGGCCCACCTGACGCCCGAGCAGGACGCGCAGTTCTGGGACTACATCGTCCACGCGGCGCAGTTCATGATCAACGCCGAGGACTGATCAGCCGGCGACCTCACGTTCGAGGCACCGGCGCTGGTCGTCGGGCATCGACGCCGACCCCTGGGTCTCCAGGTCGAAGGTGACCATCACGACCTGGGCACGGGCCAACACCTTGTCCCCGTCCCGTGCCTCGGCGGCGATCGTGTAGGACCGGTTGCCCAGGTGCGAGATCCACGAGTGGACGTCATAGGGCTCGAGCCGGAACAGGATCGGCGCCAGATAGTCGACGTCGGTGCGGGCCACGACATGGGATGCCCACGTCTCGCCCTTGGTGTACAGCGATGCGAGGTAACCGATCCGCGCCTCTTGGAAGAACTCGAAGTACTTCACGTTGTTGACGTGTCGATACACGTCGACGTCCGAGAAGCGGACCTTCATCGGATAGACGTGCCGTGCGGTGCCCGTCGCCGTCAGCGCCGAGCGCCTCTCGGCGGGTTCGAGGAACCTGCCGAGGATCTCCTTCTCCTCGGCGCTCAGGCGGCGCGGCGACTCCGTCGCGAAGACGTACGGCGCCAAGAGGCTCGAGGCCCGCAGATAGACCGTGCGGCCATCGTCGACACCCGGACGCGGGTCGTCGTAGACCTCGTACGCGAGGGTGAAACTGCCCGCGCGGACCTCCGTCACCCAGACGTCGACCTTGACCGGTGCCCGATGGAAGACCAGTGGGCGCACGAACTCGACCTCGTGCCGCACCACGACCACGCCCTCGGCGAGGTCCTGCACCCCGGAGAACCCGGCGTGGGTGGCGAACATGTCGATCCGGGCCTCTTGGAGGTAGTCGACGTACGTCACGTTGTTGACGTGGCCGAGCATGTCCATATCGCCCCACCGCAGCGGGCACTCGTAGACGTGACGCACGTCAAGGATCCTGCCACCAAGGCGGCGACTAGGCTGACCCCTGGGTCCGGTATGGACCGCCCCGACCGTGCGCGCGACAGCATTCGCGCGCGATCTAAGGAGAACACTCGTGCCCGAGGCAGTGATCGTTTCCGCCGCTCGTACCCCCATCGGCCGCGCCAACAAGGGCTCGTTGAAGGACTTCCGTCCCGACGACCTGAGCGCCCTGATCATCCAGGCGGCGCTCGACAAGGTCCCCGAGCTCGACCCGAAGACGATCAACGACCTGATCCTCGGTTGCGGCCTGCCCGGCGGCGAGTCCGGCAACAACATGGGCAAGGTCGTCTCGACGCTGCTCGGCCACGACGAGATCCCCGGCACCACGATCACCCGCTACTGCTCCTCCTCGGTGCAGACCACCCGGATGGCGTTCCACGCGATCAAGGCCGGTGAGGGCGACGCCTTCATCTCCGCCGGCGTCGAGACGGTCTCGCGCTTCCAGTTCGGCACCTCCGACCACATCCCCAACACGCACAACCCGAGGTTCGAGGCCGCTGCCGCCAAGACCGACGAGTACGCCGAGGGCGGCCAGGACTGGCACGACCCCCGCGAGGACGGCAACCTGCCCGACATCTACATCGCGATGGGCCAGACCGCGGAGAACGTCGCCCGGATGCGCGGCCTGTCCCGCCAGGAGCTCGACGAGTTCGGCGTCCGCAGCCAGAACCTCGCCGAGAAGGCGATCAACGACGGCTTCTGGGCCAACGAGATCACCCCGGTCACCACGCCCGACGGCACCGTCGTCAGTGCCGACGACGGCCCCCGCGCCGGCGTGACGTACGAGGCCATCTCGCAGCTCAAGCCGGTCTTCCGGCCCGACGGCGTCGTCACCGCCGGCAACTGCTGCCCGCTCAACGACGGCGCGGCCGCGGTGATCATCATGTCGGACACCCGCGCGAAGGAACTCGGCCTGACCCCCCTGGCGCGCGTCGTCTCCACCGGCCTCACCGGCCTCTCGCCGGAGATCATGGGTCTCGGCCCCGTCGAGGCGACCCGCAACGCGCTGAAGAACGCCAACATGACCATCGACGACATCGACCTGGTCGAGATCAACGAGGCCTTCGCCGCCCAGGTGATCCCGTCGGCCCAGGACCTCGGCATCGACATGGACAAGCTCAACGTCAACGGCGGCGCGATCGCCGTGGGCCACCCCTTCGGCATGACCGGCGCCCGCCTGCAGAACACCATGCTC
>DASVMH010000048.1:0-5928 GCA_036384455.1 Marmoricola sp.
GGTCGTTCCCCGACGGCGAGCCGGGGCTGCGCCCGTACGCCCCCGGCGACGCCTGATCTTGTTGAAAAGTCACTGAGAACGACGCATCGCGGCAACTCTTGGCGCCTCTCGTTCGTCCTACTGACGTACCCGGGACGAAACATCGGATCTCACGCAGATCCCCGCGGCTTCTCGGGAATCCGCGGACCGTCCCGGACGTTGGCACAGACGTAGGCGAAGGGAGCGCACACACGATGACCACCATCCGTCACGAGCGCGAGATCGAGGGGCGCGACAGCGTCGGGCTCTACCTCGATGAGATCGCGCGTACCCCCCTGCTCGACGCCGCCACCGAGGTCGAGTTGTCCAAGACCATCGAGGCCGGCCTGTTCGCCCAATCCCTCCTTGACGAGGGCCGGGTCGGCCGCCGCAAGGGCGGCGCCCCGAAGTACGCCACCGAGGAGGAGCTGCAGTGGCTCGTCGACGAGGGCGAGCGCGCGATGCAGCAGTTCATCAACGCGAACCTGCGCCTGGTCGTCTCGATCGCGCGCAAGTACGGCCGCAGCGCCATGCCGATGCTCGACCTCATCCAGGAGGGCAACACCGGGCTGATCCGCGCGGTCGAGAAGTTCGACTACGCGAAGGGCTACAAGTTCTCCACGTACGCCACCTGGTGGGTGCGGCAGGCGATCACGCGCGGCATCGCCCAACAGGCGCGCGTCGTACGGCTGCCCGTCCACGTGGTCGAGGAGCTCAACCAGGTCGGTTCCGCACGCCGGCTGCTCGAGCGCCAGCTCGGCCGCGACCCCGAGCCCGAGGAGATCGCCCACGAGCTCGGCATGGACATCGACCGGGTCCTCGACCTGATGTCGTGGGGCCGCGACCACGTCAGCCTCGACACCCCCATCGATGAGGACGGTGACACCTCCCTCGGTGACCTGATCGCCCAGGAGAGCTCCCCCGGGCCCGATCTCACCGTCCTCGACGTCGAGGCACGCGACCGCCTGCTCACCCTCGTCGACCATCTCGACGAGCGCTCGGCGGACATCATCCGGTCGCGGTACGGCCTGATCGACGGTCGGCAGCACAAGCTCGCCGACATCGGCGCCAAGCACGGCATCTCCGCCGAGCGCGTCCGCCAGCTCGAGCGCGAGGCGATCGCCAAGCTCCGCAAGATCGCCGACCCGGACCTGGCCGCCTGATCGGTCAGCTGATCCGGTTGCCGTCCGAGTCCCAGTGCTCGGCGACCTTCTTGCTCGGCTGTACGCGAGGAGGCTCGCCGGGCATCTTCGGATAGTCGGGCGGGAAGTTGAGCTCGGTGGTGTCCTGCTCCCACAGGTCGAGCAACGGCTGCAGGGAGTGCGACACGTCGTCGATCCCGGCCCACGGATCACCGTCGGCCATCCGGGCCGGGACCGTGAACAGGTTGAAGCCGCGCGGGTCCGTGAGGCCGGCGAGCTCGGCCCATGTCACCGGGGTGGACACCGGAGCGCCCGGCAGCGGCCGCAGCGAGTACGCCGAGGCGATGGTGCGGTCGCGATTGTTCTGGTTGAAGTCCACAAAGATGCGCTTCCCCCGCTCCTCCTTCCACCAGGCCGTGGTCACACCGCCGTCGCGGCGCTCGAGCTCACGACCGAAGCCGATGGCCGCGTGGCGCAGATCCTCGAAGGTCCAGCGCGGCTCGATGCGTACGAACACGTGTACACCGCGGTTGCCGCTGGTCTTGACGAAGCCGCGCAACCCGAGCTCCTCGAGCAGTTCCTGGGCCACCAGGGCGACGCGTACGGCGTCGGTGAAGTTCGTCCCCGGCTGCGGGTCAAGGTCGATGCGGAGTTCGTCCGGATGGTCGACGTCCGCGCGTCGCACCGGCCACGGATGGAAGGTGAGGGTGCCCATCTGCGCGCACCACACCGGCACCGCGATCTCGGTCGGGCAGACCTCGTCGGCGGTGCGTCCCGAGGGGAACGTGACCTCGACGCTCTCCAGATAGTCGGGAGCGCCCTTGGGCACCCGCTTCTGATAGAACGCGTCCGCGTCCTTGTCGCGTGGCCCGACCGCGAGCCGCATCCCTTCACGTACGCCCGAGGGCCAGCGCTCCATCGCCGTGGGCCGCTCCCCCAGTGCCCGCATCAGGCCCTCGCCCACGGAGGCGAAGAACTGCGCGACCTGCAGTTTGGTCGCCGACGGGGTGTGCTCGGTCGCCTCGTAGATCACCCGGTCGGGGCTCGAGACACGGACCTCCCGGCCGCCGGCGTCGACGTACGCATCCTTCGCCATGCGCCAACGCTAGGGCACGCCGGTAATCTGGAGGCATGGGTTATCAGGTCGAGAGGACCGACGCCGAGTGGCGTGAGCAGTTGTCCGCCAGCGAGTTCAACGTGCTGCGGCAGGCCGGCACCGAGCCGCCGTTCGTCGGTGAATACACCGACACCGAGACCAAGGGCGTCTACCACTGCCGAGCGTGCGATGCGGCGCTGTTCGAGTCGGACACGAAGTTCCATTCCCACTGCGGCTGGCCGTCGTTCTACCAGCCCAAGGTCGACACGATCGAATACCTCGAGGACACCACCCTGGGCATGAAGCGGGTCGAGGTGCGCTGCGCCAACTGCGGCTCGCACCTCGGGCACGTGTTCGAGGGCGAGGGCTACGACACCCCCACCGACCAGCGCTACTGCATCAACTCCTTGAGCCTCAAGCTCGAGGAGGCCTGACGGGCTACGGCAGCAGCTCGAGCAACTCGCTGATCTCGCGCCGCCGACCTGTGTAGAACGGGATCTCGAGGCGGACGTGCCGACGGGTCTCCGACGCGCGCAGGTGCCGCATCAGGTCGACGATCCGGTCGAGCTCGTCGGCCTCGAAGGCGAGCAGCCACTCATAGTCGCCGAGCGCGAAGGACGCGACGGTGTTGGCCCGCACGTCGGGGTATTCGCGCGCCATCCGGCCGTGCTCGGCGAGCAGGGAGCGCCGCTCGGAGTCGTCGAGGAGGTACCAGTCGTAGGAGCGCACGAACGGATAGACGCAGACGTAGTTGTGCGCCTTCTCCTCGGCGAGGAACGCCGGCAGGTGGGACTTGTTGAACTCGGCGGGCCGGTGCAGCGCGACCTGTGACCACACCGGCGCCAGCCGCCGGCCGAAGGTGGTGCGGCGCAACCGGTTGTACGCCGACTGCGCACCCTCGATGGTCTCGGCGTGCCACCAGAACAGCACATCGGCATCGGCGCGCAGGCCGCTCACGTCGTAGACGCCCCGCGTAACGACGTCGTCGTCGGCGAGCTCGTCGAGCAGCCCCTGGACCTCCTTGGCCTCGGTGGCGCGATCTGCATCGCCGAGCTCGTCGCGGAGCTTGAACACCGACCACATCGTGTAGCGGATGGTCTCGTTGAGCTCCTTGGCCCGTCGCGCAGAAGTGGTCATGCCCCCATTGTCCCAAGGTCCGCCAAGACCTTGTCGGCGGCCCGGTGGGCCGAGGCGATACAGGCCGGGATGCCGACCCCGTCGTACGCCGCGCCGCAGACCGCGAGGCCCGCCCGTGCGGCCAGGTCGGCCCGGACCGCGGCGACGCGGTCGAGGTGCCCCACGGCGTACTGCGGAAGTCCACCGCCCCAGCGCTGCACGCGTGCGTCGATGGGTCGCACGGACAAGCCGATGGCGCGACCCAGGTCGGCCTGCGCCGCGTCGACCAGGTCCTCGTCGGCCACCTGTAACGCGCTCTCCTCGCGGTGCCTGCCGATCGAACAGCGCAACACGACCACGCCGTCGGCGGCCTCGCCGGACCGACGCACCCACTCCCACTTCGCGAACGACAGCGTCGCCGCCTTGATCGTGTGCCCGTCGACCGGCGGGACCAGGAAGCCGGAGCCCTCGATCGGCGGGAAGTCGCGGGCGGGGAAGGCCATCGTGACGATCGCCATCGAGGCGTACTCGATGCGCGCGAGCTCGAGGGCCGCGAGTGGCGCCACATCACTGAGCAGTCGCGCGGAAGCGGTCGCGGGGGTTGCCAGGACGACTGCATCGGCCTCCAAGAGCCGGGGATCCCTGGTGTCGCCGACGACCAGCCGCCAACCGCCGTCCGGTCGATGGGCCAGATCACGCACGGTCGCTGAGGTCTCGATCGTGACGTCATGGTCGTCCAGCCATTGCGCCGCCGCGACGGGCAACCTGCCGACACCGCCGCGGATGCCGGCGAAGACGGGGACGTCTGAGCCACCGCTACCCGACGAGGCCCGCAGGGCGTCGGCCGCAGCGCGCATCAGCGAACGGTCACGGTCGAGCAGCGCGACGACCTGGGGGACGGCAGCACGAGCGGAGATCTCGCGGGCGTGCCCGGCGTACACACCGCCCAGGAGTGGCTCGACGAGACGGTCCACGACCTCACGCCCGAGCCGCTCCTCGACGAGATTGCCGATGCTGATGTCGGCGTCGCCGAGTTCGGTCGGAGGCAGTCGAGGCTCCAGCGCCGCGCGCATCCGACCGGCCCTCGAGAGCACCGGCTCGAGGTCGACGGCGTCACCGGGCACACCCATCAACGTCCGGGGCAGCCGAACCAACCGGTCGCGGGTCCACAACTGGGCGCTCGTGGTCGCCGGATGCACGATCTGGCCGGCCATGCCGACCTGTGCGGCGAACGCGGTGGCCTCCGGCCGGCGGTTGAGCATCGCCTCCGCGCCGAGGTCCACCGTGACGCCGGCGACCTCGCCGGTCTGCAACTTCCCCCCGACCCGGTCGGCCCCGTCGAGCACGGTGACGCGCAGGTCCGGTCGCCGCGAGCGCAACTCGGTGGCAGCAGCCAGTCCGGCGACGCCGGCACCGACCACCAGCACGCGCGGTCGCACCTCATCCGTGTCGCTCACATGATCAGGATGCCGGATCGCCGCGCCCCGGGAACCGCGGCCCCTCGACGTGCGTCCGATCGCCATGACGATCAATTCACACCGCCGGCACCTCGGCATCGCCGGTCTGACCGCCGCAGCGGCACTCACCGTCTCCGGGCTCACCGGCTGCAGTCAGGGGTCAGGGAGCGACTCGGCTGCGAGTGCGGGATCCGCGGCCGGAGCGCGGTCGAGCACGAGCAGCGACTTCGCCGCCAAGACCGACAGCCTGGCGCCCGGCGCACACGCTGCCCAGGCGCGCAGCGCAGCAGCCCCGAAGTCCCTCTCAAGCACGGCGATCAAGCGACAGGTGATCTCCACCGGCGACATCTCGCTCGCGAGCACCGACGTGGAGCGGACCCGCTCGGACATCATGCATGCGATCAGCGGCTGGCACGGCTGGATCGCCAACGAGGAGACCTCTGCCGACGACCGAGGCCGGGTCAAGCACGTCTGGCTGACGCTGCGCATCCCCAGCACCCGCTTCGACGCTGCGATGTCCGGCGTCGCCGGCCTCGCGCACGCGACGCACGAGAGCCGGACGTCGAAGGACGTCACCACCCAGGTGATCGACACGGATGCGCGTGTGCGCGCCAAGAAGGCAGCGGTCACCCAACTCGAGCGGCTCCTCGACCGAGCGACCACGCTCGGTCAGGTGATCCGCCTCGAGGGCGACATCTCGGATCGGCAGGCCGAACTGGACTCGCTCAAGCATCAGCAGGCGTACCTCAAGGACCAGACCTCCCTCGCCACGATCACCGTCGATGTCACGCGCGCGACGACCACATCGACGACGGCGCACCACACAGGCCTGTGGGCCGGGCTCCGCAGCGGTGGGCACGCCTTCGTAGTGGCCACGGTCGCGACCCTGACGGCCGTCGGCGCAGTCGCCCCCTTCGCCGCCCTGATCGTGGTGATCGGGATCCCGGTGTGGCTGATCCGGCGTCGCCGCGGGCGACCTCAGCGCGCGGCGTGAGAAAGAACCGGGGCAATGGGTTCATAGACACAAAAGCGGGTAAACGTGTCCACGCGCACCCGACTCAGAGGTGCTTCATCTCGGGAAGAGGATCCAATGGAGGAA
>DASVMH010000049.1:0-4322 GCA_036384455.1 Marmoricola sp.
TTCCTAGAGAGGTCACGACGGTGCCTACCGGCAAGGTGAAGTGGTACGACGCGGAGAAGGGCTTCGGCTTCCTCTCCCGCGAGGACGGCGACGACGTGTACGTCCGCGCCTCCGCGCTGCCCGAGGGCGTGACCTCGCTCAAGAACGGCGCCCGGGTCGAATTCGGCATCCTGTCGGGCCGCAAGGGCGAGCAGGCGCACCAGGTGCGCGTCCTCGACGCCCCCTCGGTGTCGTCCCAGCAGCGTGCGGCCAACCGCAAGAAGCCCGAGGAGATGGTCGGGATCGTCGAGGACCTGATCCGGCTCCTCGAGGGTGTCGAGCAGGCGTACCGTGCCGGTCGCCGCCCCGACCCCAAGACCGCGCGCCCCGTCGCCAAGCTCCTCCGCGGCCTCGCTGACGAACTCGCCCCCTAGGTTCACTTCCCCCCAAAACCCGCCGAGTTGCGCCTAAAACGAGTCGAGTTGGGTCTCGTACCGACCGCGCGCATGACTCGATCGATCTCGTGCGCAACTCAACTTGATTCAGGCGCAATTGGATCGAATTAAGGCGCAACTCGACCGTGGGTGCGGATGTGGGAGAGGGTGAAGACGGCCCAGGCGACCATGATCGCGGCGAGGATCCACAGGCCGAGGGCGGCCCTGAGCGGCAGCGCGATGCCGATGAAACCGCCGATCACCCAGGAGAGTTGCAGCAAGGTCTCGGAGCGGGCGAACGCACTCGTACGACTGCGCTCGGGCACCTCCGCCTGGATCGTCGCGTCGAGGGCGAGTTTGCCCAGGCCCTGGGAGATGCCTGCGGTCAGGCCGAGGATCACGGCGGTGAGCAGGTCGTAGAACAGGGCACACACGATCGCCGCGGCGGTGTCGGCGAGGAGTACGACGACCACGACGATCCGGGGTTTGACCGATCGCAGCAGGTTTCCAATGCCGATGCCGATCGTGTTGCCGAGGCCGGCCGCGCCGATGACCAGCCCCATCAGCAACGTGGTGCGGTGCTCCCACCCGGGCAACGGATGCGAGCGGAGCAGGAACGCCATGAACATGGTCAAGAAACCCGAGAGCATCCGCAGGCCGGAGTTGGCCCGTAGCGCGAACACGACCGGTGCGGGCACCTTGAAGCGGAGCGCATCGCGGATCTTCTGCGGACTCTCCCCGGCCACCGAGTCCGCTGCCGGCGGGAGCAGGATCGCGAGAATCGTTGCGATCACGAAGGCGACGAAGGCGACCCGAAGCGCCCATGCGCTCCCGCCCAGCTTCGAGGCGGCGCCGGCGAGCCCACCGAAGATCGCGCCTCCGATGACGCCGGACATCGAGATCCGTGAATTCGCCTTCACCAGGGTGAGGTCGGGGGGCAACAGGCGCGGGATGGTGGCCGCGCGGGCGACGCCGTACGCCTTCGAGGAGATCAGGCACCCCAGCGCGGCGGGATAGAGGGCGAGCGACTCGTGGGCGACCGCGCCGGTCATCGACCACACCAGGAAGGCGCGGATGGCCATCGTGATGCCGATCGACCAGCGGCGGCCGTGGCTGAAGCGGTCGAGGAAGGGGCCCAGCAGCGGCGCGACCACCGCGAAAGGCAGCATCGTGAGCCCGAGGAACAACGCGACGTGGCCGCGCGCGGCGTCGGTGCCGGCGAAGAAGACGGTGCCGGCGAGCGCCACTGCGACAGCGGCGTCGCCTCCGGTGTTGAAGACGTGCATCTCGATGATGCGATAGAGCCCGGTCTCGCCCGCGCCCTCGGCGTGCGAGGCCCGACGCGCCCGACGGAAGGTGTACGCCGCGCCGCGGCCCGTGGCCCGCCCGGCACTGAGCAGCCCACGGCCGACCGCGCGAAGACCGGCCCCGCGCTGCGTCGACGCCCCGGGTGCGGTGCCGGCGGCCGGACCGCCCCAGCCGTCCCCGGGCGTGGGGGGTGGCGGGGTCTCGGTCATGCCCCCATCCTGCCAAGTCCTCGCCCCGGGAGGACAACGTGTTCTGCGATGGGGAAGAATCGGGCCCGTGAACGACCTCGCCACCCGACCCGACACGGTCGAATTCGCGCGCGCCGTCCTGCACGAGCAGGTCGGCACCGCCGCTGTGGGCGACCACCTCGAGGTGGAGAGTTCCGACGCCGGCGTCGAGACCCACTACTTCGCTGCAGCCCAGCGGGGCTACCCCGGTTGGCGCTGGTCGGTGACGGTCGTCTCGATCACGGTCGACGAAGCGGCTCCGACGGTCGATGAGATCGTGCTCCTCCCGGGTGCGGACGCGATCGTCGCGCCCGCCTGGGTGCCCTGGCGGGAGCGGATCCGTCCCGGAGACCTCTCACCCGGCGATCTGCTCCCGGTCGAGGAGGACGACGAGCGCCTGGCTCCCGGGTACTTCACCGCCGACGAGGAATTCCCGCTCGACAAGCAGGTGGCCCGCGCGGTCGCCCAAGAGGTCGGACTCGGTCGGTCCCGGGTCCTCTCCGCCGAAGGACGCAACCTCGCCGCACAGCGGTGGTACGACGGGGAACACGGCCCGTCCGTACCCCTGGCGCAGTCCGCGCCGGGCCGCTGTGAGGGATGCGGCTTCATGCTGCGTCTGGCCGGCCCGATGTCGGAGCTCTTCGGCGTCTGCGCCAATGCGTTCGCGAACGACGACGGCCGCGTCGTCTCGCTCGATCACGGCTGTGGAGCCCATTCCGAGGCCCAGTTGCGCAAGAAGCAGCTGCCGCAGCCGTTGCCCGACCCGGTCTTCGACTCGATGACCCGCGACGACCTCGAATCGTTCTGAGGACGAGCGGCTCAATCGCCGCAAACGGTTCACAACCTCGCGATCGTGAGGCATGCTGACCTCGGGGAGGATCACCGAGGCTCGTGCGGAGGCCATGTGAATTCCACCCGATCTGTCAGGCGACGCCGGTCGTTCTTCATCGGTTTCGTGACGATCCTTCTCGTGGGGGGCGTGTTCGCCGCGGCTCCGGCGTCGGCGCACATCGAGCGGCCGTCGTACTGGCCGCTCCCCGGTGCCGACTGCCACGTGCACCCGTGCGCGGGCGGCAAGGTGCCGAAGGTGCGCACGCTCGCCTCGGCGCTGCACCACCACAAGTTCACCAGGGTGCGGGTGGTGTGCCACAAGGACTCGATGCATCGGCTCAGGGTGGCGATCAAGAAGGCCCGCAAGCACGGGTACAACATCCGGCCGCACGACCACCGCAAGCTCACCAAGAAGCGTGCCAAGCAGCTGTTGAGGATCAACAAGGCGCTGAAGAAGAAGTGCGGCTACCGCCAGA
This sequence comes from Marmoricola sp., assembly GCA_036384455.1. Taxonomy (GTDB): domain Bacteria; phylum Actinomycetota; class Actinomycetes; order Propionibacteriales; family Nocardioidaceae; genus Marmoricola. The sequence continues at coordinate 3,256 of DASVMH010000049.1, forward strand.
TCCAGCCGGCCGTGACCGCGTCGAACAACAACGACCGGGTGATCGTCATGCCGGGTCTCTACACCGAGCCGACGTCGAGCCACATGCCGACCAACGACCCGAAGTGTGCGAAGTACAAGATCACCGACAACAAGGACGGTGACATCCTCGGTGCGGTCACCTACCCCTACCAGTTCCACTGCCCCAACGACCAGAACCTGATCGCGGTCATCGGTCGCGCACTCGGCCCCGGCAAGGACCCGCACCCACCCAAGGTCGACCGGCACGGCATCCCCAACGCCGGCAAGTGCATCCGCTGCAACCTCCAGTTGGAGGGCTCGGGGGTCAGCGCGGACGATGTGATCGTCGACGCGGGCAGGGTCAAGTCGGGCAACGGCTATCCCCTCGGCTCCCGCAAGGATGTCGGCATCCGCGCCGACCGCGCCGACGGCTTCGTGCTGCGCAACCTGACGGTGCGGCACGCGAGGGAACATGACATCTACGTCATCGAGGCCGACGGCTATCGGCTCACCCATTTCAAGACGTACGCCGGCGGCGAGTACGGCGTGCTCACCTTCGTCGGTGACCACGGCCTGATCGACAACTGCGACTCGGCCGGCAGCGGCGACTCGAGTCTGTATCCCGGAGCCGGAGCCAAGACCAACGTCGGGCGGGACAAGAAGTTCTATCCGAAGGCGCGCTACTCGCAGCGGATCACGCACTGCGACGCCCACCACAGCCTCGCCGGCTATTCGGGGACCGATGGCAGCTCGACCCACATCGATCACAACAACTTCTACAACAACGCTCTGGGCTTCACCACGGATGTCTTCACCGCGGCCGGCCACCCCGGTTTCCCGCAGTCCGGTGACCTGATCGATCACAACAACTTCTACTCCAACAACTTCAACCCGTACGTCAAGGGATCGCCGATCCACCCGGCGCAGCCCGAGCCGGTCGGCACCGGCCTGTGGATCGCCGGTGGCAACAGCAACGTGATCCGCGACAACCACTTCTACGACAACTGGCGGCGCGGGACCATGCTGTTCTCGGTGCCGAACGCGTTGATCTGTGGGCCGACGGCGTCG
>DASVMH010000050.1:0-26246 GCA_036384455.1 Marmoricola sp.
ACCTGTTCGGCGACCCGCTGGGCCAGGACACCGACGGCAACGACGTGTTCCTCAAGGACATCTGGCCGAGCCCGCAGGAGGTCGAGGAGACGATCGCCCGCGCGATCACCTCCGACATGTTCGGCTCGTCCTACGCCGACGTGTTCAAGGGCGACGAGCGCTGGCAGTCGCTCCCCACGCCCGAGGGCAACACCTTCGAGTGGGACGAGGACTCCACCTACGTCCGCAAGGCCCCGTACTTCGATGGGATGGGCCTGGAGCCCGACCCGGTCACCGACGTCGAGGGTGCGCGCGTGCTGCTCAAGCTCGGCGACTCGGTCACCACCGACCACATCAGCCCGGCCGGTGCGATCAAGAAGGACAGTCCGGCCGGCAAGTACCTCGCCGAGCACGGCATCGAGCAGCGCGACTTCAACTCGTACGGGTCGCGCCGCGGCAATCACGAGGTGATGATCCGCGGCACGTTCGCCAACATCCGGCTGCGCAACCAGATCGCACCGGGCACCGAGGGCGGCTTCACCCGCGACTTCACCAAGGACGACGCCCCGGTCACCACGGTCTTCGAGGCCAGCGAGAGCTACATCGACGCCGGCATCCCGCTGGTGGTGCTGTCCGGCAAGGAGTACGGCTCGGGCTCGTCGCGCGACTGGGCGGCCAAGGGCACCGCGCTCCTGGGCGTCAAGGCCGTGATCGCCGAGTCGTACGAGCGCATCCACCGCTCGAACCTGCTGATGATGGGCGTCCTTCCGCTGCAGTTCCCCGCCGGGCAGAGTGCCGAGTCGCTCGGCCTGACCGGGGAGGAGACCTTCTCGATCTCGGGCGTCACCGCCATGAATGACGGGCCGACGCCCAAGACGGTCAAGGTCAGCACGGACAGTGGCGTGGAATTCGACGCGGTCGTCCGTATCGACACCCCCGGCGAGGCGAACTACTTCCGCAACGGCGGCATCCTGCAGTACGTCCTGCGCAACATGCGGAGCGCCTGACCCCTCCTTCTCACCCGTTCCTGCGTAGGAACGGGTGAGAACGGGAAAAGGGGGATGTCATGGCTGACCTGAAGGACGCGTTGCACGAGTTGGCCGACCGGCCGCGCCCGGTGGGGCGGCCGGCCGCAGAACCGGCCGACCTGTGGTCGCGGGGTGTCCGCAGGAAGCGGCTGCGGGTCGCCGGTGCAGTGGTGGCGGTGGTCGCGGTCGTGGCTGCCGGAGCGGGTGTGGGTGCGCTGGTGCACGGGCGCCGTGACGTGGCGCCGGTGGGCGGATCGCAGCAGATCGGACTGCCGAGCTCGATCGGCGTGCCCGACCCGGGATCGCCCGGCACAGCCGAGGCCGGACCGGTCGGACCGGTCGCCGTGCTCTGGCAGTCGACACGTGACGGCCACGACGGAGCGAGTTTCTTCGGCGTCTCGGCGAGCTCCGGCACGTACCGCTTCCTCGATCTGCCGCGGATCGCCGGACCCGACGACGTCGCGCTCTCACCGGACGGGCGTGAGGTGGCGTACTGGACCACGGGGCCGGTCACGGGGAAGGACTTCCACTACTCCGGACAGTCGGGCGACATGGCCACGGTGGTCGGGATCGCCCGCTACGACACGGTGTCGGGGAAGACCCGGTTCGCGGGGCTCGCCGGAGCGCACGGTCTCGACGTCGAGGCGATCCACTGGACCGACGACGACACGGTGGTCTTCCAGTTCGGTCGGCTGCGCACGGCGGAGTCCAGCGTGGGCATCGCGGTGTGGTCGTGGGGCCCGACGGGGCTGCCGCAGAAGACGCCCGACGCGCCGCAGACCGAGGAGTGGACGAGCGCCACGGCCGGGCGCCATGTCGTCGAGAAGGGCCTGCGCTATGCGGTCCTGCCTGCAGGCGCGACTCGTGCGTCCGCCGCGACGGTGCTGCCGCGGCTCCCCGACGTCGCATGGAGTGATGTCACCACGGACGGGACGTACGTCGCTGGGGTCCAGGTCGGGCCGTCGCCGGACTCCTACACCGGCAAGGGCAGCCTCCGGGTCGGTCGGCTTCGTGCCGGCCATCCCGTGACGATGCGCCGCATGAAGGACCTGCACGCCCTCGGCATCGTCGGCTGGTCCGGCCCGGGCCGGTTGCTCGTCGCCGCGGCACGCAACGGCGTGCCGAACAGCGCTGAACTGAAGACGGTCGACCTGGACTCCGGTGTCGTCCACGACGTGGGCACGATCCGCAACCGGAACCGGTGGCCGGGCGTCCCGCAGTATGCGACCGACCTGCTCACGAAGCCCTTCGTCGCCCGCGCCGTTCCGCACTGGCACGACGACCGTTGGGACGCGGCCGGCTGGGGCGCGCTGGGCGCGGCTCTGCTCGCTGGTGGTTTCCTGCTGTGGAGGCGCCGTGCGCGCGGCTGATCGAGAGGCGTTCGAGTCCTTCGTCGTTGCAGCGCGCCCGGCGCTGGAGCGGTCGGCGTACCTGCTCAGTGGCGATTGGGATGAGGCCGAAGACCTCGTCCAGGCGGCACTGGTCAAGGCGGTCGGAGCGTGGTCGCGGATCGTGGACGATCCCACTCCGTACGTTCGCCGGATCATCGTCAACGACCACATCTCGCGCTGGCGGCGACACCGTGGCCGGGAGCGGCCGCGGGCCGACCTCCCGGATCGCGAGGCGACGCGTCCCGACCACGACCTTGCGCTGGCCCTCCAGGCTGCGCTCGCGGACCTCGCACCACGGCAGCGTGCCGTCATCGTGTTGCGCTACTACGAGGACCTGACCGAGCAGCAGACCGCCGAGGCGCTCGGCATCGCCGTCGGCACCGTCAAGTCGCAGGCCCGTGATGGGCTCGCGCGACTACGAGAGCGTGCTCCCGCGCTGATCGGGGCTCTCGAGACCGTCGAGTGACGAGCCGAGCAGGGCGTCGACGGTGGCATCGAGGTCGATGGCGGCCGATTCGGTGCCGAAGGGCATCAGTGCCTCGGTCCGGTCCAGGAAGCCGAGTGTGACGCAACTGGGCACGAGGACGAGCGCCGTCACGCCGGCGTTCGCCAACTCGATCGCGACCCGGGCATGACCGCGAGCCGACACGGTCGGCCACACGTGCACGTCGGCTTCGCCGGTGGGCTCGAAGACCCCGTCGGCGATGAGCGTGCGGGCGAACACCCAGGTGACCTCGCGCTGGGCACCGTGCAGGGTGAAGGAGATCGCGTACGGATCGCCCGGGTCGTATCCGAGCGCGCACGGGACCGATATCTCGTTGCCGTCCTCGTCGATCAGGACGCCCTCACAGGTCGTCATGATCCGTGCCGTGGGGGTGGCGGATTCGGTACACGGATCCATGCACGTTCCTTCCTCGCGGCACCGGTCTTCGGTGCGTCACACTTCTCAGACGGCGTCGGAGGCGGTCTATGACGCGGATGGGAAGATCGAATTGCGACAGGTCCGACGAGGAGGACGACGTGATGGTCGTGACGGAGTGCGGCACCCGGGTCGAGGAGGGGCTGCGCTGATGGAGCGGATCGCGGTGATCATCCTGGTGGATTCGCGGGGCTGGGTGCTGCTTCAGGAGCGCGATGAATTCGCCCCGAGGGCGCCGAACCAGTGGGGCATGGTCGGTGGGCACGTCGAGGACGGCGAGGACTTCGACACCGCGGCCTACCGCGAGTTGGAGGAGGAGACCGGCCTCACGCCGCCGGTCGGCTCGTTGCAGCTGTGGCAGGCAGGGGAGTTCCAATACTCGGACGTCGACGCGCCGTTCTCGTACCACGTCTATGTCGGCGCCACGGCGGCCACGGACGCCGATATCGTGGTCGGTGAGGGCCGCCGGATCGTCTTCGTGGAGCCGGCGACGGTGCCTTCGCTGGACAAGGCGGAGTCGTGCGCGCACTTCGTGCCGGCCTTCCTGGCGTCCCCGGACTACCGATCGATGCTGGAGGCATGATGAGCACGCCGCAGGCTGAGAAGACCCCGTTGCGGATCGTGCCCGTGCCCGGACCGGGTGCCGAGGACGTGGTGGTCGATGATCGGGGCAAGGTGTGGACCGGCACTGAGGACGGCAGCGTCTTCCGCATCGACCCTGACACAGGCAGCATCGAGCGGGTCGGCACGACCGAGGGGCGCCCTCTCGGGATCGAGCAGTACGGCGACCGGATGCTGATCGCCGACGCCCACCACGGTCTTCTCGTGATGGATGAGCGGGGCCGGGTGGAGACGCTGGTGCACGAGGTCGAGGGCCGGGAGATGGTCTTCTGCAACAACGCCGCGGTGGCGAGCAGCGGCGAGGTCTGGTTCTCCGACTCCAGCACGGAGTACCCCATCGAGCGCTGGAAGGCCGACTTCGTCGAGAACACCCAGACGGGCCGGCTCCTGTGCCGTCGGCTCGACGGCACCGTCGACGTCGTGCTCGACGGTCTGGCATTCGCGAACGGCGTCGCGCTGGCGGCGGACGAGTCGTGGGTCGCGGTCGCCGAGACCGGTCGACGGACGGTGGTGCGCCAGTGGTTGTCCGGGGATCGGGCCGGCCGCCGTGAATATCTCGTGAGCGATCTGCCCGGCTATCCCGACAACATCGCTCTCGGCAGCGACGGGCTCGTCTGGGTGACGATCGCCTCACCGATCGACCCGCTGGTGGAATTCCTGCAACAGCGCACCCCGCTGCCGGTCCGGAAGGCGTTGACCAGGATGCCGGAGGTGCTTCAGCCGAAGCCCAAGCGCACCGCTCGCGTGCAGGCGTACGACGGGGAGGGCAACCTCGTCCACGACATCGATGCGGTGTCCGACTCGTTCCACATGGTCACCGGGGTCCGTGAGCACAACGGTCGCGTCTGGTTGGGAAGTCTCGTCGAACCGGCCGTCGCGGTGGTCGATCTCTGAACCCCAACCCCTAAACTGGCTGCCATGGCGCACCTGTCGAAGATCTCGGGTCCTGCGGACCTGCGCGACCTCGACGACCGTGCGCTCGACGAGCTCGCGGCCGAGATCCGCGACGAGCTGATCCGCACCTGCGCTCCGCGCGGGGGGCACCTGGGTCCCAACCTGGGAGTCGTGGAGCTGACCCTGGCCATCCACAGGGTCTTCGAGTCGCCGCGCGACAAGGTCGTCTTCGACACCGGCCACCAGGCCTACGTCCACAAGATGCTCACCGGACGAGCCGGTCAGTTCGACACCCTGCGGACCGAAGGCGGTCTCTCCGGATACCCGAGCCGCGCGGAGTCCGAGCACGATCTGGTCGAGAACTCCCACGCGTCCACCTCCTTGTCCTACGCCGACGGGCTTGCCAAGGCGTACTCCCTGCGCGGGGAGGACCGGCACGTCGTGGCGGTCATCGGGGACGGGGCCCTGACCGGAGGCATGGCCTGGGAGGCGATGAACAACATCGCCACCGGCACCGACCGGCGGCTCGTCGTGATCGTCAACGACAACGGCCGCTCCTACATGCCGACCGTCGGCGGTCTGGCCGACCACCTGACGACGCTGCGCACCAACCCGCGTTACGAGCAGGTCCTCGACATGGTCAAGACCAAGCTCAACGGTGTCCGCGGTGTCGGCCCGGCTGTCTATGACGCTCTGCACGCGATGAAGAAGGGCATCAAGGACGCGCTCGCGCCGCAGGGCCTCTTCGAGGACCTCGGGCTCAAGTACGTCGGGCCCGTCGACGGCCACGACCGGGTCGCGGTCGAGCACGCGCTGGCGCAGGCGAAGCGGTTCAACGGGCCGGTGATCGTGCACGTGATCACCCAGAAGGGCTTCGGATACGACCCGGCCGTCCGCAACGAGGCCGACCAGTTCCACCAGATCGGCGCCTTCGACGTCGAGACCGGCGAGGCGCGCGCGAAGGGCCACATCTGGACCGATCACTTCTCCGAGGAGATGGTCGCGCTCGGCGCCGAGCGCAAGGACATCGTGGGCGTCACGGCGGCGATGCTCTACCCGGTGGGGCTGGACGCGTTCGCCGCCGCCTACCCCGACCGCGTCTTCGACGTCGGCATCGCCGAGCAACACGCCGTCACCAGTGCCGCCGGCCTGGCGATGGGTGGGATGCACCCGGTCGTCGCGATCTATGCCACCTTCCTCAACCGCGCCTTCGACCAGGTGCTGATGGACGTCGCGCTGCACCGTTGCGGCGTCACCTTCGTGATCGATCGCGCCGGCGTGACCGGCACGGACGGCGCCAGCCACAACGGCATGTGGGACATGTCGGTCTTCCAGGTCGTGCCCGGGCTGCGGTTCGCCGCGCCGCGCGACGGCGCCCGCGTACGCGAACTGCTGCGCGAGGCGGTCGCGGTCGATGACGCGCCCACGATCGTGCGGCTGCCCAAGGGCAAGCCACCCGAGGACATCCCCGCAGTGGGCAAGGTCGGCAGCATGGACGTGCTGGTCCGCAACGGCACGAAAGACGTCCTGATCGTCGGTGTCGGCGCGATGGCCGCCGCAGCCGTCGACGTCGCCGGACGCCTGGTCGATCAGGGGATCGGAGTGACGGTCGTCGACCCACGTTGGGTCAAGCCGTGGGACGCCGCCGTCGTCGACCTCGCTCGCGAGCACCGGATCGTGGTGAGCATCGAGGACAACGGCCGGGTCGGGGGCTGCGGATCGACGCTGCTGGCACTGCTCAACGACGAGGGTGTCGAGACGCCGGTGCGCATCCACGGCATCCCGCAGGAGTTCCTGGCACATGCCGAGCGCGACGCGATCCTCGAGCACATCGGGCTGACCCCCCAGGTCATCGCCCGCGGCATCGTCGAGGACATCACCTCACTCGACAACGGCGACGGCGTGCCCTCGCTGCTCCACGCGGACTGAGCGGACCCCGACGTGGCCCTTCACGCGACCGGAGGCGGCCGCGCCAGTGCTGTGGCGATCGCCGCCGCGCTGTGCATCCCGCTCCTCACCGGGTGCGGATCCGACGATCCGTACGCCTCCTCCGACGCGACCTGGCGGCAGGTGCAGGAACAGCACGTCATGGACGTCCGGGCCGCCGCGATCAGGCATCACAACGAGGCGAAGTTCATGAGCACCGTCGCGAAGGGTGACAAAGCGCTGGTCGCCCGTCAGCGACGCTATTTCGACAACATCATCCAGTTCCCGCTCGCCAAGCTGTCGTTCACCGTGACGACGAAGTCGTGGCCCGCGTCGTTGGTCGCGCAGCGGTGGGCCGACGCCGGCCGGCCCCAGATCACCCAGATGGTCGAGCTCGACGGGTTCGACACCCGGCCGGAGGTGAGCACGACCGGTCTGGTCCTGGCCAAGCGTGGTGACTCGTACAAAGTCGTCGCGGACCGCACGGTCGGTGGTGGCCTGTTCCCGGGCTACGACCCGCAGCCCTGGGATCTCGACCCGATCCACGTGAGCACCTACGGCGACCACCTGCTCGGCGTCTTCGACTCGGGCACGTATTCCGACGCCGGGAGGCTGCTCAAGCTCGTGGCGAGCGCCACCGAGGACGACCAGTCGGCGTTGCCGTTCTGGTGGGACGGCGACGTCATCGTCTACAGCTTCTCCGACAACGATCTCCTCGAGAGCTTCAAGGGAGTGCCTGGCGGCAACATCCGGGACCTGGGCGCGCTCACCTTCCCCGTCTACGCCAACCTCGCGCGCTCCAAGATCGCCAGCATGCGCTTCGTCGTGCTGCCGGAGGCGCTCCATGCGCAGACGCCCTATCTGTCCCGGTTGCTGCGGCACGAGCTCACCCACGTGGCGCTCGGTGCACGCGACGACGGTGCGCCGACCTGGTTCGTCGAAGGCATCGCGGAATATCTCGGCGCCCGGCCGTTGACACGTGAGCAGCGCCGGATCGCCGCCGTCGCCGTCCAGCGCGCGGCCGGGAGCGTCACGTCGATGCCCGCGTCGCGCACGTTCAACGGGCCCGACCAGGATTGGCACTATGCGCTGGCCTGGATGGCGTGTGACTACATCGCGGCGCACGATGGCGAGACCCGGCTCTGGGACCTGATGGACGCCTTCCACGACGCGCAGGGCGGCACCCCCGACTCGCGGCAGGACGCGGTCCTCGAGGCCACCATCGGGATGGACTCCCACCAACTCGCCCAGAAGGCGGCCGCGCGGATCAGGTCTATCTACGGCTGAGCGCGAGGAGTGAGGTGGAGGTACGCCGAGCTTGCGAGGTGTGCCGGAGCCGAGCCCCGCAGTGGTCAGCCAAATCGGGTACGGCTGAGGGGCATAACGACGGGCGCTGCGGGGTTGAGACACTAGTCTGACGGTTCGACACGACGAGGAGGGGCAGCGAGTGAGCCAGGGGAGCGATCGTCTCGTCCACATCGTCGACGAGGTCATAGATCTCGAAGGACAGCAGCCGGTGCTGCTGGTGGCCCTCGACGGATTCCTCGACGCGGGCAACGTGACCTCGCTCGCCGTCGCGCACCTGACCTCCGAGGATGCCGGCCGGGTCGTCGCGAGTTTCGAGGTCGACGAACTGCACGACTACCGTGCTCGGCGCCCTGCGATGACGTTCCAGGAGGACAGGTACACCGACTACGACGCCCCGCGGCTGTCGGTCCGCCTTCTGCGTGACGGCGGCGAGAAGCCGTACCTCCTACTGTCCGGACCTGAGCCGGACATCCGTTGGGAGGCCTTCGCGCGTGCGGTCCGTGAGGTCGTCGAGGCCTTCGACGTCCGTTTGGTGGTCTCCATGGGCTCGGTGCCGATGGCGGTGCCACACACGCGACCGATCCAGTTGACCAACCACGCCACCTCAGAGCGTCTGCTCAGTCAGGAGAACGTCTGGGACGGCGAGGTACGGATCCCTGCGAGTGCCCAGGCGCTGCTCGAGATCCGGTTGGGGGAGTGGGGACACGATGCCTCGGGCTTCGTGGCGCACGTACCGCACTACGTCGCGCAGGTCGACTACCCCGCAGCGGCCCGCAGACTGTTGTCCGCGGTCGGCGACAGCGTCGGGCTCCACTGGGACCTGGACGCGCTCGACGAGGCGGCCGCCGAGCGGGCCCGCGAGATCGCGGAGCAGGTTGATCAGTCCCCGGACGTACGCGAGGTGGTCTCGGGCCTCGAGCAGCAGTACGACGCCTTCCACAACGCGGCCGGGCGGGGCCTGTTGGCCGATGACGAGCCGCTGCCGTCCGGTGATGAGCTCGGAGCACAGTTCGAGGAGTTCCTCGCGGGCCTCGAGGGCCCCGATGCATCCGAAGGAGAGACCCGGTAGTGCCGAAGTCCGTCGCCGAGCTGATCGATCTGCTCGACCTCGAGGCCATCGAGGACAACCTCTTCCGGGGTCGCCAACCGCAGACCACGCTCCAACGCGTGTTCGGCGGGCAGGTGGCCGCCCACGCGCTGGTCGCGGCGACCCGGACCGTCCAGCCCGAGTACGTCGTGCACTCGCTGCACTCGTACTTCCTGCGTCCGGGGGACACCTCGGTGCCGATCGTCTATGACGTCGAGGACGTCCGCAACGGCCGGAGCTTCGCGACCCGGCGGGTGATCGCCCGGCAGCACGGTCATCCGATCTTCGCGCTCACCTCGAACTTCCAGAAGCCGGAGGACGGTTTCGACCACCAGGACGCGATGCCTGATGTCCCGGCGCCTGACGACTGCCCGAGCCTGCTGGAGGCACGTCACAGCGGCGGCCGCGACGCCGAGGAGTGGGAGCGCGAGTGGGCGGTGCTCGACGTACGCTACGTCGGTGACTCCCGACCGGGCGGCCGGCTCGAGGACCCGTTGTTCCCCGGGCGCGCACAGCTGTGGATCCGGGTCAGTGGCGCACTTCCGGACGACCCGTTGATGCATCAGGCGGCCTTCACGTACGCGAGCGACATGACCCTGCTCGCGGCGACCCTGATCGCCCACGACCGCTACATCGCCTCGCCCGACGTGCAGGCGGCATCCCTCGACCATGCGATCTGGTTCCATCGACCGTTCCGTGCCGACGAATGGTTCCTCTACGACCAGCACTCGCCCTCGGCCTCAGGTGGCCGGGGTCTTGCGCTCGCGCGGGTCTTCACGCAGGACGGCCGGCTGGTCGCCGATGTGGCCCAGGAGGGCCTCATCCGACGCGTCTGACGTTGGTGCGCGTCAGCGGCTGCGGCCGACCAGGTGCGGTGCACCCTTCTTGGGGTCCGTGAGGGCGAAGTCGATGCCCTTCCCGCCGGCACCGTCCACGACCCGGGAGCCGAAGGCGACCGTGCCGGGCAGGAAGATCGGCTTCTTGAACTCCACGTCGACGGTGACGTCGTCGGGCAGCCGGGAGTCGATCGCGGCGACGCAGCGGGCCAGGCTCCACATGCCGTGCGCGATCTGGCGGTTGAAGCCCAATGCCTTCGCGGTCAGCGGGTAGAGGTGGATCGGGTTGCGGTCACCCGAGACGGCGCCGTAGCGGCGGCCGAGGTTGGCGGGCAGTTTCCACTGCACACCGTTGCTCGGCACCACCTCGAAAGCCTCGCCCTCGGGCTTGGCCGACTCGTCACCCTTGCCGAAGCGGAGGTAGGTCGACGTCGACTCCCACACGAGCTCGTCGCCGACGTTCGCGTGCGCGAGCATGTCGAAGACCTTGCCCTTCGGGTGCGGGCGCAGGTTGGTCGCAGTCACCGTGATGTCCAGCTTCTCGCCGGCGGCCAGGGGCCGGATCTGGTGGATCGAGTTCGCGACGTGCACCGTGCCGATGGCGGGGTAGGGGAACTCGGTGCTGGTCATGATGTCCATGTGCAGCGGGAACGCCAGCATGTGCACGTACGGCAGCGGCACGCGCGTGCTCGACTCGAAGCCGCACACCGAGGCGTACGCCGCGACGTGAGCGGGGTCGATGACGGCACCAGTGCGCGAGCGGGTGATGTCGGCGAAGTCGCCACCGGTCTTCTTGATGCCAGGCAGTTGGTTCACACCCGGCACCATCGGCAGCGCCGCCTTGACCATGGTGGGCAGTGCCATCGTCAGGCTCCCAGCATCATCTGGCCGCACACGCGCACGACGTTGCCGTTGACGGCGGTCGAGCCGGGGGAGGCGTACCAGGCGATCGTCTCGGCGACGTCGACGGGCAGACCACCCTGCGACATCGCGTTGAGTCGCTGGCCGACCTCACGGGTCGCGAAGGGCACCGCCGCGGTCATCTGCGTGATGATGAACCCGGGGGCGACGGCGTTGATGGTGATGCCGCCCTTGAGCTCGTTGGTGAGCGAGTCGACGAACCCGATCACGCCGGCCTTGGATGCGGCGTAGCTGGTCTGGCCGAGGTTGCCCGCGATGCCGGCGATCGACGCGACGCCGATGATCCGGCCGTTGTCGTTGATGACGCCCTGGCTCAGCAGTTCGGCGGTGATCCGCTCCGGAGCCTCGATGTTGATCTCGAGCACCTTGCCGAATCGATCGGGCTTCTGGTTGGCGAGCTTCTTGTCGAGGGTGACGCCGGCGTTGTGGACGACGATGTCGACACCGCCGTGCTTCTCCTTGAGGTGGTGCGCGATCCGCTGCGGCGCGTCGTCCGCTGTGATGTCGAGGGTGAGCCAGTCGCCGTCGAGCTCCTTCATGACCTTCTGGAGCTCATCGGCGGCCTGCGGCACGTCGAGTCCGACGATCGTGGCGCCGTCGCGGTGCAGCACCCGGGCGATCTCCTCGCCGATGCCACGGCTGGCGCCGGTGACGAAGGCGACCTTGCCCGCGAGCGGAGAGGTCCAGTCCGCGACCTCGGCAGCCTTCTTCTCCTTGTGGGCGCCGATCCGGACGACCTGGCCCGACACGTACGCCGACTTGGGAGAGAGCAGGAAGCCGAGCGTCGACTGGGTGGAGGCCTCGTAGCCGGGGGCGACATAGACCAACTGGACGGTGCCGCCGTTGCCGATCTCCTTGCCGAGCGAGCGGGTGAAGCCCTCGAGCGCGCGCTGGGCGACGCGCTCGCTGCCCTCGAGCGACTCCGGCGGGGTGCCGATCACGACGACGCGCGGGCACTTCTCCAGGCTGCGCAACACCGGCGTGAAGAACTGCTGCATCTCGACGAGCTGGTCGATCGAGGTGAAGCCGGAGGCGTCGAAGACCAGGCCCTTGTACTTCTCACCCTCGGCCTGCGCGTCCGTGGTCGCAATGCCCAGGGAGTCGAGCATGCCGGGCAGCGCCTCCGCAACGTGGCCGCGACCGCCGAGCAGGACGGTGCCCTTGACCAGCGGGTCGCCGGCCTTGTAGCGGTCCAGCTTGGTCGGGTTGGGAAGACCGAGGTTCTTCACCAGGAGCTTGCCGATGGGGGAGGAGGAGAACGACTGGTAGCGGTCGGACATGGACTTCCTTCTGTCTTCCTTCGCGATGCCGGAGGCCGGAGGTACGAGGTTACGGATGAAAGAACCGTAACTTCGGGTGTAACTCGGAGTCCATATTTCGTGACGTGCCCCTCATCTCATTCCTTTTCGCGTGTCGGGCGGCCACTATGGGCGCATGCAATCCAAGACCCGTCGTGTCGCCATCCTCGGCGGCAACCGCATCCCGTTCGCGCGTTCCAACACCGTCTACGCCACCGCCTCCAACCAGGAGATGTTGACGGCGGCCCTCGACGGCCTGATCGAGCGCTTCAACCTCGATGGCGAGCAGCTCGGAGAGGTGGCGGCCGGCGCCGTCCTCAAGCACTCGCGCGACTTCAACCTCGCCCGCGAGTCCGTGCTCGGCATGCGCCTTGCACCGCAGACCCCGGCGGTGGACCTGCAGCAGGCCTGCGGCACCGGCCTGCAGGCGATCATCTACGTCGCCAACAAGATCGCGCTCGGCCAGATCGACTCCGGCATCGGCGGCGGCTCTGACACCACGTCCGACGCCCCGATCGCGATCGGCGAGAAACTCCGCAAGAAGCTGATCAAGCTCAACAACGCCAAGACCAACAAGGACCGCCTGGCTGTCCTCGCCTCGATCCGCCCCGGCGACATCTCGCTGGCGATCCCGTCCAACGGCGAGCCGCGCACCGGTCTGTCGATGGGCGACCACCAGGCGCTGACCGCTCTGGAGTGGCAGATCGGCCGCGAGGAGCAGGACGAGCTCGCGGTGAAGTCCCACCAGAACCTTGCGAAGTCCTACGAGGACGGCTGGCAGGACGACCTGGTCACGCCGTTCCACGGTGTCGAGCGGGACAACAACCTGCGCGCCGACTCGTCCATGGAGAAGCTCGCCAAGCTCAAGCCGGTCTTCGGCAAGGGCGAGGCGGCCACCATGACGGCCGGCAACTCCACCCCGCTGACCGACGGTGCCTCCGCGGTGCTGCTCGGTTCCGAGGACTGGGCCAAGGAGCACGGCCTCGAGCCGCTGGCGTACCTCGTCGACTACGAGACCGCCGCCGTCGACTTCGTGCACGGCAAGGAGGGCCTGCTGATGGCCCCGGCGTACGCCGTGCCGCGGATGCTCGCCCGGCAGGGTCTGTCCCTGCAGGACTTCGACTTCTACGAGATCCACGAGGCGTTCGCGTCGCAGGTGCTCTCGACGCTCAAGGCGTGGGAGGACCCGGTGTTCTGCAAGGAGCGCCTCGGCCTCGACGCCCCGCTGGGTTCGATCGACCGCTCGAAGCTCAACGTGAAGGGCTCCTCGCTCGGCGCGGGTCACCCGTTCGCGGCGACCGGCGGCCGCATCGTCGCCAACGCGTCGAAGCTGCTCGCCGAGAAGGGCAGCGGCCGTGCGCTCGTCTCCATCTGCGCGGCCGGCGGCCAGGGCGTCGTCGCCATCCTCGAGCGCTGATCACGTCCGAACGCCCCGGTCCTCCGCGAGGACCGGGGCGTTCGGCTTTTGCGAACTACTCGGCAGCCAAGGCCCGCGCGGTCGTCACGAGGTATTTCTTCACCTGATCAGGGGAGACCGGGGTCATCATCGGCATCCCGGACTCCGACTCCTTGACGAGCATGCCGAGACGAGCGAGTTGCAGGGCGCCGAGGCCGGAGGCGTACATGTGGTTCGCCAGCAGCACGCTGTCTCCGGTGCGGAATTCTCCGTCGGACATGCCGTCCTCGAGGACCCGGCCGATCTGGTTGAGGCAGGCGGTCATCGCACGGCCCAGTCGGAGCATGGCCGACTCGGCGATCTCCTCGAGCAGTTCCGGGCCGGTGCGCCGCATCAGCGCCTGCGCGCAGTCGACGAACGCCGGATAGCGGATCCCGAAGTCGACGAAGGCCTCCGTCATCGCGGTCAGCCGGTCCATCGCCGACCCCTGGTCCGCGCCGGCCCGCTGCAACTCCTCGGCCAGTTCATCGAGATAGCCGACGAGGGTCAGGGCGAGCAGCTCCTCCTTGCCGGTGAAGTGCCGATAGATGATCGCCCGGTTGATCCCGACAGCCTGCGCGACCTCCTCGATCTGCGCGTCACGGACACCGCCCGCATCGAGCAACTCGCGGGTGGCGGCGAGGATCTCCTGCTCCCTGGCCCGACGTCTGGCGGCAGCCGTGGGTCGTGCGGAGCGCTCGGTCGTCATGGAGTCAGGTTAGTGCAACTCCGGTTTACACACGGCGTTCTGTGCCGACCGTCGCCCTCCCGCCGGACGGAGCGTCATGGTTCGAGCGCGTTGACCTTCTCGATCGCGGTCCGCCATCCCCAGACGTGGACGGTGACGCCGATGCCGTGTTCGCTGAAGTTCGATGGAAGTCCGTGGTCAACGACAGGCGCCGCACCCACGACATCCAGGCCACCGCGGGTGAAGATCTCGACACCGGTCAGCCCCTGCTCGGTGATCTTCAGGTCCCGTACGACCTCCATAGTGGGAGGCGCCTCACCGACCCAGGGGAGGACGCCGACCATCAGGGAGGTGCGGCTGCCTGTCCCGGTTCTCTTGAGGTCAGTCACCTGGAGGCAGCCCCATCGCCCGTCGTCTCGGCGCACCGCCACGAGGTCGCCCACCTCCAGCACAGCCGTCGTCCGAGGAGATAACGGGAACTCACGAGCAGCCATGTCACGAGCCTCGCAGATGTCCGCGTCGGTCGGCTCAGGTGAGATGTGAGCGGACCGCTTCTAGGGTGTCGGCTTCTGATGGGGTCTTGTCGTCGCGGTACCGGACGACCCGGGCGAAGCGCAGCGCGACGCCGCCGGGATAGCGGGTGGAGCGTTGCACCCCGTCGAAGGCGATCTCGACGACCTGTTCGGGTCGCACGGCGACGACCCAGCCGTCGTCAGCGACCTCGAGCTCTCGGAACCGCTCGGTCTGCCAGGCCAGCATCTCGTCGGTCATCCCCTTGAACGTCTTGCCGAGCATCACGAAGCCGTCGCCGTCCCTGGCGCCGAGGTGGATGTTGGACAACGTGCCGCGACGGCGGCCCGACCCGTGCTCGACGGCGAGGACGACCAGGTCGAGGGTGTGCCGGGGCTTGACCTTGATCCACGCCGAACCCCGGCGACCGGCGGCGTACGGCGCGTCCGGATCCTTGACGATCACGCCTTCCTGGCCGGCGCTGATCGCCGACTCGAAGAACACGTCGGCCTCGGCCGGGTCGTCGGTCTCCAGGCGCGGGATCCGGTTGGCTTGTGGCACGCATGCATCAAGGCGGCGCAGACGTTCGGTGAGGGGCAACTCGATCAGGGCGTCGCCGTCCACGAGCAGGGCGTCGAAGAAGAACGGCTGTACCGCTGATTCGAGGGCGTCATGGCGGGCAGACGACGAGGCGGTGTCCTGGAAGGCCATCGGCCGCCCGTCGGCCCCCAGCATCAGCGCCTCTCCGTCGAGGATCGCGTCGTCGACGGCGAGGGACCGCGTGAGCCCGACGACGCCGGGGAGACGTTCGGAGATCTCGTCGAGGCTGCGGGTGAAGATCAGCACCTGATCGCCCTGCTTGTGCACCTGGATCCGGATGCCGTCGAGCTTCGTGTCGACAACGACCCGGGGCGAGTCGACCTTCTCGACGGCCGCAGCGACATCGGGCGCCGCGGAGGCGAGCATCGGGCGCACGGGCCGTCCGACCTCCAAGGTGAATCCGCGCAGCTCATCGACCCCACCACCGAGCGCCGCAGCGGCGACCGGACCCGTGAGCGCACTGAACATCGCCGCACGTCGCACCTCGGCGAGAGGTACGCCGGCGGCGACCGCGACCGCCTCGAGGACCACGGCATCCTGAGCGCCCTGGCGCAACCCGCCGGTGACGAGTGCTCGCACATGCTCCTGCTCGGCGTGGGTGAGGCGGGCGAGGAACTCGTCGAGCATCTTTCGGCGGGCGGTCGTGGAGCCCTCGCCGGCGAGCAGGCTCAGCCGTTCCATGAGCGCATCGGTCTCCGCGAGGGTGACGGTGGCACCGGCGACGGGGTCGGGCAGGTCACGCAACGACCGCCAGCCGACCCCCGTACGTCTCTGGCGAAGCACTCCGGCGAGGTATGCGGTTGCGATCTCGATCTCGTCCGTCGGCACCTGCCTCAGAAGGTCGGCGATCAGGTCGCGCTTCGCGAGACGCGACGAGGTCGCCGCGACCGCGCGCGAGGTGTCGACCAGTTCCGCCAACAGCATGCTCTGAGCGTAGGTGCGTCCACCGACGCCGGTCGCGAGACTTACGCTGCGCGCGTGGATCCCGACGCGTGCAGCACCTGGCGACCGTTGTGGCCGTGCCCGGTCGCGCAGGTGTTCGCGCCCTATCGGCACGGCTCGGGCGACCCGACCTACCGGGTCGACCGCGACGGCACGATCTGGCGCGCGTTCGGCACGCCCGAGGGGCCGGCGACGTTGCGTGTGCGTGCGGTTGCAGCTGACGCACGGGTCGATCTTGATGCGTGGGGCCCCGGCGCGACGTGGGCGGTGGCCGCCGCTCCGCGGATGCTCGGCGCAGAGGACGACCCGACGGGTTTCGAGCCCGAGCATCCCGTCCTCCGCGCGGCCTGGCGGCGGCACCGCCATTGGCGTGTGGGTGGTTCCGGGCTGGTCAT
The DNA here is from genome assembly GCA_036384455.1 of Marmoricola sp. Classification (GTDB taxonomy): domain Bacteria; phylum Actinomycetota; class Actinomycetes; order Propionibacteriales; family Nocardioidaceae; genus Marmoricola. The sequence goes on from DASVMH010000050.1 coordinate 16,779, forward strand.
GGACTCGCTGCTCCCGGCGATCATCGAGCAGAAGGTGACCGGGCAGGAGGCGTTCGGGGCGTACGCACGCCTCGTGCGCCGGTTCGGGACCCGAGCGCCGGGACCACGCGAGGACCTGTGGGTCGCGCCGGGAGCGGACACACTTCGAGCGATCCCGAGCTGGGAATGGCTCAAGCTGCCGGTCGACGGTGGCAGGTCGCGACCGATCCTCGCGGCAGCCCGGGTCGCGGCGTCGCTCGAACGCCTCGCCCTGGAGGGCTCTGCAGCCCTCGACCGTGGTCTGCGTTCGCTACCGGGCATCGGCGTGTGGACCAGCGCCGAGGTACGCCAACGGGTCCTGGGCGACGCGGATGCGGTGAGTTTCGGCGACTTCCACGTCGCCAAGGAGGTGGGCTGGGCGCTGACCGGCGAGGAACTCGACGACGACGGATTGGCCGAGGTGCTGGCGCCCTATCGCCCACATCGCTACCGTGTGCAAGCCTTGGTCTCGCTGAGCGGAAGTCATCGTCCGCGCAGGGGCCCGCGGCTGGCTCCCCGTGTCCACCTGCCGAACTCCTGAGCATGCGCTCCAAATATCTGTAACCTGCGGTCACACTTCGTCGTTCAACCGGCAACACCACCTTGAAGGGGCGCATTGAGCTCGATCGCCGCGATCGGCAGAGCCGGGGTCGGCTCGCTGATGGGTCGCGCGCGCGACGGCATCGAGACGTCAGGTCGCCTCGTCATCCTCGCGTTGGAGACGCTGCGCTATCTGGCGACCGACATCATCGGGCGCAAGTTCTCCTGGGAGGAGTTCATCCTCCAGTGCTCGTTCATGACGCGGGTGGCGCTGCTGCCGACGATCCTGGTCTCCATCCCGTTCGGTGTGATCATCTCGGTGCAGATCGGAGCGGTGGCCGCCCAGATCGGAGCGACCTCGTTCACCGGCGCGGTCAACGGCGCCGGTGTCCTCCAGCAGGGCGCGCCCCTGGTGACCTCGCTCCTGGTGGCCGGCGCCATCGGCTCGGCGATCACCTCCGACCTCGGTGCCCGCACGGTCCGTGAGGAGATCGACGCCCTCAAGGTCATGGGCATCTCGCCGATCCAGCGTCTGGTCGCCCCGCGTCTCCTCGCCGCGCTCCTGGTGTCCTTCCTGCTGACCGTCGTCGTCGCGATGACAGCGATGGTCACCGCGTACGTCATGAACGTCGGTGGTGGCACCGTCTCCTCCGGCGCCTACCTCGGCTCGTTCGTGTCCTTCAGCAACCCGATGGACCTCGTCGTGGCCGAGGGGAAGGCGCTCGTGTTCGGCTTCATCGCCACCATCGTGTGCTGCCACAAGGGCCTGACCGCGAAAGGCGGGCCGAAGGGCGTCGCCGACGCGGTCAACCAGGCCGTGGTGCTCAGCGTGATCCTCCTCGCCTTCGCGAACGTCGCCATCACCCAGGCGTACGTCATCCTCTTCCCGCAGAGGCTGACCTGACATGGCGATGAGCGACGCCGCCGTACGCGCGGCTGACAAGACGATGGAGATCCTCGGTCAGGTCGGGGACTTCGGTGGCTTCGTCGCGCGCGCGATGGGAGCCCTCCTCGTCACCTTCCGCCGATACCGCGACGAGACGCTGCGCCAGCTGATGGACATCGCCTGGGGCAGCGGCGCGCTGGTGGTCGGTGGCGGCACCATCGGCATCATGGTGCTGCTGTCGCTCTCGGCCGGTACCTCGCTCGGAATCCAGGGGTTCACGGGTCTCCAGCTGGTCAGTCTGTCGCCCTTGACCGGCTTCATCTCCGCGAGCGCCAACACTCGCGAATTGGCGCCGCTCATCGCCGCGCTCGCCCTCGGTGCCCAGATCGGCTGTCGTTTCACCGCGCAGCTCGGCTCGATGAAGATCAGTGAAGAGGTCGACGCCCTCGAGGTGATGGGTATCGACTCGATGAGCTACCTCGTCACCACTCGGATCCTCGCCACGGTCTTCGCGATCCTGCCGCTGTACCTGATCGGCCTGATCGGGTCCTATTTCAGCTCGTTCGCGGCGGTCGTCTACATCTTCCATCAGTCGCCGGGCCAGTACGACCACTACTTCTCCACGTTCATCCAGGCGCGCGACATCTGGTTCTCGGTCATCAAGATCGTCGTCTTCGCCGTCGACATCGCCCTCATCCACTGCTGGTACGGCTACCGCGTGTCGGGCGGCCCCCAGGCGGTGGGTGAAGCGACCGGGCGGGCGATCCGCGCGAGCATCGTGACCATCGTTCTGCTCGACATGATCATGACTCTGGTGATGTGGCCGGGCGGCTCCGGCTTCAGGATCTCGGGGTAGTGATGGGGATCTTCGGAGCGAAGAACAAGCCGCGCGTGGAGTTGTCCCGCGCTGCGCAGGCACGCCGCGGGTTGATCACTCTGGTGGTGCTGGCGCTGATCCTGCTGGTCATCTTCGGCCGCTCGAGCGGCATCATCGGGGGCCCGGACAAGATCTCCGCGCAACTCCAGAACGCCGGCGGCTCATTGGCCGGTGGAGCCGACGTGAAGATGCAGGGGATCATCGTCGGCAAGGTCGACGGCATCACCCGCGCGCCCGACGGCGGGGTGCGCGTCGGGATCAGCATGCATGGCAACGAGCTGTCCCACATCCCTGACAACGTCGTCGCACGGATCCTTCCGGCGACGGTCTTCGGCACCTCCTACGTCGACCTCACGGCGCACGGGAAGCCCGCGTCGCAGTCGCTGAAGGCGGGCGCCGTGGTCCCCGCGGACCGCACCCAGGGAACGCTCGAACTCCAACAGGCGCTCGACGACATCGACACGCTCGTCAAGGTGCTGCAGCCGGCCAAACTGAGTGCGACGCTGAGTTCGATCGCGATGTCCCTCGACGGTCGCGGCGCCGAGCTCGGCCGGACCATCGACAGCCTCGACGGGTTCCTCAAGCGGGTGCAGCCGCAGATCCCGGCGATCAAGAGCGACATCAACAAGCTCGCCACGAACCTCGAGCTCGTGGAGCGGGTGGCACCGGAGCTGCTCGACGGGACCCAGGACGCACTCGCCCCGCTGCACACGATCGCTGCGCACGGCAGCGACCTCGCCAAGCTTCTGACCGGCGGACGCCAGGTCGCCGACGAGGCCGGAGCCCTGACGAAGCAGGTGCGGCCGAACCTCAAGCGGTTCACCCACGCGGCTGCCAAGGTGCTCCAGGTCTACTACGACGAGCGGCATGCCGCGTTCACCGAGGCGTTCAGGGCGATCCGGCTCGTGGGCACCAAGCTCGCGACGGTCGTCCACCACGGATGGGTCGACAACACCTTGATCCTGCAGATGGGTACCCCGCCCTACTACACCGCCAAGGACTGCCCGAGGTTCGGCAAGGCAAAGGGCAACAACTGCGCAGGTGGTAGCTGATGGTTGCCGGTTTCAAGTCGATCCTGATCAAGTTCGGCATCTTCTTCGTGGTCGCCGTGGCGCTGCTGGCGCTGCTCTACAACACGATGATCAACAACGTCCCCGGTGGGACCCGCAGCTACACCGCCGATTTCACCAGCGTCAGCGGTCTCGGTGTCGGCGACGACATCCGAGTCGCCGGCGTACGCGTGGGGAAGGTCACCGGCATCAAGATCGTCGGCGGCGACCACGCCCAGGTGAAGTTCCAGATCGAGAAGAAGCAGCCGTTCCTCGACAACACGTCGTTGGTGATGCGCTACCAGAACCTCCTCGGTCAGCGGTACCTCTCGATGATCCAGCCTGCGCGTCGGGGCCAGCCGCAGTCCCCGAACTCGACGATCCCGATCTCCCGCACCGACCCGGGCTTCGACCTGACGGAGCTCCTCGACGGTTTCCGGCCGCTGTTCCAGGTGTTGCGTCCTGCCGACGTCAACAAGCTGGCCACGACGCTGATCAACGTGCTCCAGGGCGAGGGCGGCACCGTCGAGCAGTTGCTCCAGCAGACCGACCATCTGACCAACTTCGTGGCCGACCGGGACCAGGTGTTCGGGCAGGTGCTGGACCGGCTGACCCCGGTGTTGACGGATCTCGCCGGCCAGGGTGGTCAACTGCGGAGCACCGTCCACGAGCTCAAGTTGCTGATGACCGGTCTCGCCAAGGACCGCAAGGGGATCGGCCGGTCGATCTCGCATCTCAGCACGCTGATCACGGCCACGTCCGGATTCCTCAGTGATGCACGCAAGCCGGTCACTGCGGACGTGCACCTGTTCCGGAAGGTCGCGGACACCCTCGGCAGCCAGCGCAGTCTCCTCACGCAGTCCCTCAACGCCTTCGGTGACGTCTTCGGCGACCTCGGTCGTGCCAGTTCCTACCGCGACTCGGTGAACGTCTACCTGTGCACGATGTGGATCAAGATCAACTCGCTGGAGGTCAACCTGAGCGGCAAGCAGTCGGGTGGCCCGTGGACGAAGGTGTGCCAGTGAGGTCCCTCGAGAACATCAACCCCTTCCGCCTCGGCCTGGTGGCCATCGCGGTGGGTGTCGTGATCGCCGTCGGCATCGAGTTGTTCACCATCATCCCGTTCGGCAAGGACACGTACACCGCGGTGTTCGAGCAGTCCGCGGGCCTCAAGCCCAAGGAGGACGTGCAGATCGCCGGGGTGCGTGTGGGCGAGGTGCGGTCGGTGAAGCTGGCCGGCAACGTCGTCCACGTCTCGTTCACCGTCAACAAGGACGTCCACCTGGGCTCGCGCACCACCGCGGCGATCAAGGTCGCCACGCTCCTCGGCACCCACTTCCTCGCCGTCGAACCGAAGGGCAGCGGGGGACTCACGGACGACACCATCCCCGAGAGCGCGACCACGGTGCCGTTCAACCTCCAGGACGTCCTCGACAAGGGCGTCACCTCGCTCGAACAGCTCAACTCCCACAAGTTGGCGAAACTGCTGAGCACGATGACCAAGACGTTGAGCCCCTCGACCGAGGAGGTCGCGCCCGCGTTGCGCGGTGTCGTGCGGTTGTCCAACGTCGTGGCCAAGCGCAGCGACGGGATCGGCAATCTGCTCTCCGCGGCCCGCAAGGTCACCGGCCAACTCTCCGACAGCAGCAGCGACCTGATCGACCTGATGCAGCAGACGAACCTGGTCGTCAAGGAGATCACGAGCAGGCGGCAGGCGATCCACCGCCTGCTCGTCGAGACATCGACGTTGTCCCACAACCTCAACCGGATCATCTCCGACACGACGGCCGACACCGGTCCGGCGCTGCATTCGCTCAACCTCGCCCTCGACGAGCTGCGACGGCAGAACAAGACGTTGGGCACGGTGCTCGACACGATGGCGCCGGCGGTCCGCTACCTCGCCAACGCCACCGGGATCGCGCCGTACGGCCTGCTGTATGCCCACTCGCCGGTGTTGCCCCCCAACGACGGCATCGGGTGCGCGCAACTCGGCACCACTATCCCCGGACTGTGCCCATGAGGACGCCCATGACGCTCAAGGCTCCGCTCGCGCGCGGCGCGGCGCTGGTCGTCGCCGCCGTGACCGCGATGACGCTGATCATCGGCCTCGGTGGGTGCTCCGTGCTGCCCTCCCACAAGATGAAGGTCGTGGCCGACTTCCCCGACGCCGCGGGCCTGTTCGTCGGCAACGACGTGGGTGTGCTCGGGGTGAGCGTGGGCAAGGTCACCAAGATCGAGCCCGAGGGCGACCACGTCGCGGTCACCCTGGAGGTCAACAAGGACCAGCCGATCCCGGCGGGTGCCGCTGCCGCGATCGTGTCGCGGTCCGTCGCGACCGACCGCTACGTCGAGTTGACGCCGGTCTACTCCGGTGGGCCGCGCATGCAGTCCGGCACGACGATCCCGCTGGACCGCACCCGCGAACCGGTCGAATTCGACAAGGTGCTCTCGAGTCTCGGTGACTTCGCTCGGGGCATCAGTGGATCCAAGGGCGACAAGGACGCCGTGTCGAAGTTCCTCGCCGCCCAGGCGAAGGGCGTCAAGGGCCGCGGCAAGCTGATCAACCAGTCGATCCACTCGCTCGCCGACGCCAGCAACGGCATCTCGGCCCAGCGCGGCCAGGCGACCTCGACGCTCGTCGCGCTCGACAAGCTGACCGGGAAGCTCGCCGCCAACCAGAAGACCGTGCGCGAGTTCGTCGACCAGGTCACGGCCGCGTCTTCGCTGCTCGCCTCCGAGCGTACGAATTTCCGCAGCGCGCTGCGCTCGGCGACGAAGTCGATCCGCGTGGTCGCGAAGTTCGCCCACAAGAACCGCAAAGAGATCAAGCACGCGATCGACAACGCGAACTACACGATGCGCACCGTGCTGAAGCACAAGAAGGGCACGGCGGAGATCCTCCGTGACATGCCGCTCACGCTGCAGAACCTCCAGAAGGTGATGCGGCCGGACGGTCGGCTCGCGGTCCGCCTCGACATCACCGGACTGTTGCCCGTCCTCGGACCGGTCCTCGAGTCCCTGTGCGAGGGCCCGCTCAACAGCGCCTGCACGCTCGTCGGCCTCGACCCGGCCGGTCTCACGACCCTGCTCGGGAGTCTCCTGGGAGGTGGGTCATGACGGCGCTGAAGGGCTGGACCGGACGGATGGCGGCGTTGGTCGCCGGCCTCGTCCTCCTCTCCGGGTGCGGCGGGCCGACGTTCTCCGATCTGCCGCTGCCCGGCAACGGGGTCTCCGGCTCCACGATCAAGGTCAACGCCACCTTCGACGAGGCTCTCAACCTCGCGCAGGGCGCAGCCGTGCGGATCAACGGCGTCGACTCCGGGCGCGTGGTGTCGGTGACGGCGAAGGACTTCCACGCAGTCGTCACCATGAAGGTGAAGAAGGACGCAGAACTTCGCGCGGATGCCAGCGCACGGCTGCGTTACACCACCCCTCTCGGTGAGCTGTTCGTCGACGTCGACAACCCGGCGACAGGCCCGTTGGTGACCGACGGGGGGTCGCTCTCGCCGCACCGGATGACGACCGCGCCGACCGTCGAGGACGCGTTGTCCTCGGCGTCCCTGCTCATCAACGGCGGCGGTCTCAACCAGCTCCAGACGATCACGACAGAGGCCAACAAGGCGCTCGACGGCCGTTCGGGCACCATTCGCGACCTGCTCGCACGGAGCAGCTCGATGCTTGCCCAGATCAACGGCTCGGATGCCGACTTCGACCGCACCTTGAAGGCGCTGGCGAAGGTGTCCTCCACGCTCGACGCCCGGCGTGCGGTGATCCACAAGGCGCTGCGCGACGTACGCCCGGCGGCGAAGGTGTTCCGTGAGAACACCGCGAACCTCGACGCTCTGCTGAAGAGCCTCGACCGGTTCGCCGGGACCGCCAACAAGACCGTGAAGGCCACCCGCACCCAGGTCCTCCAGTTGATCCGCCAGGCGCGGCCAGTGCTGCAGGAGCTCGTCTCGGTGCGGCCGGTGTTGCCGAAGACGCTCAAACTGATCGTGTCGTTGAGCAAGGTCCTCGACAACGTGATCCCGGGCGACTACCTCAACCTCGGCACGCACCTCGAGTTGGACAAGGCCGCCACGGCGCTGGGCACGGTCGGGATGAACAACCTGCTCAGCACCCTGCTCGGCGCGGTCGGTGGTGCTGCGGGGAGCTCGACGACGACGAGCAGCGCGGCGAAGAGCAACGGTCCGGCCAAGACTCCGGTGCTCCCGGGTCTCAGCGACCTCGCGGGCCTGGGCAAGTCGATCACCGAGGGCGTCACCCAGGGCCTCCTCGAGGGCCTCCTCGGGGCGTCGAAGACCAAGAGCACGACAGGTTCGAGCAGCGGACTGCTCGGTGGCTTGCTGGGAGGCGGACAGTGAGCGACTCGAAGTATCCGGCGATCCATCAGTCGGCGCTGCGCAAGGCACTGACCAGCAAGCTGCACCTGAGCGCGCTCGGTGTGTTCATCGTGTTCGTGCTCTGCGTCGCGTACATCATCAGTGGCGTGCTCGGCACTCCTCTGACCAGCAGGCCCAAGTCCGTCAACGTCGACCTGAAGGCCACGGGTGGGCTCTTCGTCGGCTCGTCGGTGACCTATCGCGGCGTCCGCGTCGGCCGTGTCACCAAGATCGACTTCAGGGACGGTGGCGTGCGTGCGGTCGCGCAGCTGACGAGTTCGAAGAAGATCCCTGCCGACAGCAAGGCCGTCGTGCGCTCGCTTTCCCCCGTCGGTGAGCAGTACCTCGACTTCCAGCCTCCCAACTCCGACGGTCCGTACCTCCAGAACGGTTCCACGATCGCAGCGAGCAACACCTCGATCCCGCAGTCGCTCGCGAGCACGGTGATCTCCGTGAGCAACCTGCTCGACCAGATCAACCCGAAGAACCTCCATACGGTCCTCGACGAGGCGAGCAAGGCCTTCGCGGGCACGAGCACCGATCTGGGCCGGCTCACCGACCAGAGCCAGGAGATCATCAGCGACCTGAACAAGTACTGGCCCAACGCCAGCCGGGTCATCACCAACTCCGGGACGCTGCTCGACATCGGTGTCGCGGACCAAGCGAAGATCCAGAGCGCTGCGCACGACTTCAAGGTCTTCGCGTCGTTCCTCAAGAGCTACGACCCGGAGTTGCTGCGCACGTTGAAGGGCTCGCCCGCGGACATCAAGCAGTTGCGCGCGCTGGTCGGGGACGCCAAGGACGTGCTGCCGACCTTCCTCAGGCTCGGCGGTGACATCAGCACGCTGCTCGGCTCCTACACCCCGCACCTGCGGGTGCTGCTCTCGCAGTTCGCGCCCGGCCTGAGCGTGCTCGGCAAGGCGGTCAAGGACGGGTCGTTGCAGCTGACGATCATCGGTCAGCCCGACCACTACTGCGACTACTCGACGACGCGGCTCAACCCGAAGGACCCGAGCACGCGTGGCCTCCAGAAGAACGGCCACTGCCCGAGTTCGTTCCAGTGGGACCAGCGCGGTGCCGCCCACGCACCGGGGCCGGTCAAGTAACAGCGGTCAGCCGGCGGCGAGCACGCGTTCGCGTGCCTGCCGCAGCAGGCGGAAGTACGTCGCCCTGCTCACGTGCAGCGTGTTCAGGATCTGAGCTTGCGAAAGATCGCGGCGCACGTGTGTCATCTCGATGATCGTGCACAGCATCCGGTCCTCGGGGGAGTCGCCGAAGATCTGCGGAAGCGCGTCGGCGAGTCGTCCTTCGGCGCCACGAGCCAACAGGGACTCGTCCCCGAGGCGGTCGGGGAAGCCCTGCTCCGCAAGCACCGTGTTCAAGGCGAACCCGATCGCGCCCGCCGGGCCCCAGTCGATGAGCCAACCGGCGAGCTGGGCTCCTAGCGGAACCTCCCGCCACGGAGCGGCGGCGAGGAAGGCCGACGGACACTGCGTGGGTTCGGGGTAATAGGAGAGAAGGTGCCGGATGTCGGCGATGCCGCTGCGGCGAAGGGCGGCGGAGTAGCCGACCCGGAGCATCTCGTTGACCGCGTCCGGGCCCGACTCGAGCACGATGACGGGGCCGACGAGCGTACGTTCCTGTTCACATCCCTGAGCCTGGAGGACCTGGGCGATCGTGGTCGCCAGTACGTCCTGATGACCCAGGATGGTGCCG
>DASVMH010000051.1:0-7122 GCA_036384455.1 Marmoricola sp.
CGCGCCCACGGCGCCAACGAGGGCCTGCATCTCGCGGAGTTCGAGAAGGTTCTTGTGGCCGAGGCGCTGCTCCTCGCCAACCTCGGCTGAGCGCCCTCAAGGTCGGGATTCCCAGTCACTGGGTGGCTGGGAATCGAGACCTTGTCCGTTCATCTGCACTTCGGGCACCGGCGGGGGCTCGCTTGCCAGCCGCGACGCTGGAGTATTTGTGCGATGAGTCGAGCGGTGCGGCAGGGTTCGTCGAAGACCTGCCGGTAGGTCAGTCGCACGGTGGCCTCGTCGGTGGTCGCGAGCGTCTCCAAGTCGCGGACGCTGTCCCGGGCACGTGCTGCCGCGCTGGAGTGGTGGGCGAGCCCGTCCAGTTCGACGATGAGGTTGTACGCGGCGTATTCGCCGTCCCGATAGACCGTGCGGCCGTTCAACACGTCCTTGGCCTGTCGATCCATCCGGGGCAGGCCATGCGGGCGCTCGACCAGGTGGAGGTAACCCCGCTCCAGCACCGAACAGCTCCCTGTCTCGAGGTCGTTGAGGAGTTGGCTCAGCATCGCGCGGTGACGCAGGCGAGGCCGTGAATCGACCACCTTACGGAGCGATGGAATCGTCGTACGACGGGACCAGAGGACCTCGCTCAGGAGACTGAACGCGTCCGCCTCGTCGCGTTCGGCAGCGGCATCCACGGCCGCGTCGGCGACGCGCACCCGCGGCGGCGAGGCAATCTGGTCCACACGTTCCGCGAAGTGGGCGAGCCCCTGCGCCTGGATGCCGGGAAGGGGTACCGCCGTGCGCTTGAGGGGTATGACGACGCGGATCACCCCGCCGGGTGCGGGCAGGCCGAGTGCGGACTCGAAGCCCAGAGCGGCGGGCCAACAGGCCAGCACGGCCGCGTGTTCGCGCTGGGAGCGGGTCGGCCGCCCGGTGTGGTTGACGAACACGCCGGGGTGGATCCGGACGAGTTCGCGCCGCCGCAGCATCCTTCTGGTATCGGCATCGGCGCCGCCGAGGTCAAGGAGTTGGCGGCGGGAAACGACGCCGTCCTGCACCCATTGCAGCAGGTGCTGGAGTTCCCCGTCGTCGAAACGCATGTCCTGAGCATCGGTCAGATCGCGCCGGCATGTGCGGGGCGACCTCGAACCTGTGGAGAACCCGGTGGATATCCGTCAAGGTCGGGATTCCCAGTCACTGGGTGACTGGGAATCGGGACCTTGTGCGACTAGGCGGAGCGGACGACGTCGGTGAAGGCGTCGACGAGGAGGTCGACGTCGGCCTCGGTGGCGACCAGGGGCGGGGCGAGGCGGACGGTCTGGCCGTGCGCCTCCTTGGCGAGGACGCCGCGGGCCATCAGGGCCTCGCAGCAGGCGCGGCCGTCCATGAGGGAGGGGTCGAGGTCGACGCCGGCCCACAGGCCACGGGCGCGTACGGCGTCGGCGCCGTTGCCCACCAGAGGGGCCAGGCCGTCGTACAGGCGGGTCCCGAGGGTCGCCGAACGCTCCTGGAAGCTGCCGTCGGCGAGCATCTGGGTCACCTCGTGGCCGATCGCGGCGGCGAGCGGGTTGCCGCCGAAGGTGGAGCCGTGGGTGCCGGGGGTGAAGACGCCGAGGACATCGGCGTCGGCGGCCACGGCGGAGACGGGGTAGAGGCCACCCCCGAGCGCCTTGCCGAGGACGTAGACGTCGGGGACGACGTCCTCGTGATCGCAGGCGAAGGTACGCCCGGTGCGGGCCAGGCCCGACTGGATCTCGTCGGCGACCATCAGTGCGCCGTGCTCGTCGCACACCGCACGTACCTGTTGCAGGAAGCCGGCCGGCGGGATCAGCACGCCGCCCTCACCCTGGATCGGTTCGAGGAGGACCGCGACGACGTCGGGGCCCATGGCCGAGCGGAGTGCGTCGACGTCGCCGTACTTGACCATCGTGAAGCCTGGCGTGAACGGGGCGTACTCGTTGCGGGCGTCGACGTCGTCGGAGAAGCTCACGATCGTGGTGGTGCGGCCGTGGAAGTTGCCCTCCATCACCACGATCCGGGCGCTGTTCTCGGGCACGCCCTTGACCCGGTAACCCCACTTGCGGGAGAGCTTGAGCGCGGTCTCGACGGCCTCGGCGCCGGAGTTCATCGGCAGCATCATCTCCTTGCCGGTGAGCTCGGCGAGGCCCTGGGCGAACGGGCCGAGCTGGTCGTTGTAGAACGCCCGGCTGGTCAACGTCAGGGTGCGCAACTGCTGCTCGGCGCGCGCCAGCAGTCGTGGGTGGGCGTGGCCGAAGTTGAGGGCGGAGTAGCCGGCGAGGCAGTCGAGGTAGCGCCGTCCGTCGACGTCGGTGACCCAGGCGCCCTCGCCGCTCGCGAGCACCACCGGCAGGGGGTGGTAGTTGTGCGCGGCGTAGCGCTCGGTGAGCTCGATGTGCTGCTCGGTCATCGCCATCGGGTGGGCCTCCTCGGTGCGTGTCAGGACGATTGCAAGATTGTCAGACAATCCTACCCCTCTTCGCCCGCCGAGCCCGTCGGGACGCCTCGAAGCCGCACTGTCCACTGCGCCGGCCGTGGCGCGTCACCGGGGCCGGGGTCCGTACACTGAGGTCCGTGGCCAGCATCCCCAGCCGAAGCTCCGGTCGTCGGGGCGACGGACGCCTGACGCACGACCTCGATCCCCACGACGTGGGCCCCCAGGACGCCTGTGGCGTCTTCGGCGTCTGGGCGCCGGGCGAGGACGTCGCGAAGCTCACCTATTACGGCCTGTACGCCCTGCAACACCGTGGCCAGGAGTCGGCCGGGATCGCGGTGAGCAACGGCCGCCAGATCCTCGTCTACAAGGACATGGGTCTGGTCAGCCAGGTCTTCGACGAGTCGACACTGGAGTCCCTGCGCGGACACGTCGCCGTCGGCCACGCCCGCTACTCCACGACCGGCGCGAGCACCTGGCACAACGCGCAACCGACCTTCCGGCCCACCGCCGATGGCTCGATCGCCCTTGCCCACAACGGGAATCTCACCAACACCCGCGATCTTCTCGAGATGGTCGAGACGCTCCCGAGTGATCGTGGCGAGCTCGACATCCACTCGCACAGCCTCGAGACCAGCACCAACGACACCTCGGTGGTGACCGCGCTGCTGGCGCACCACCCCGACACCTCGCTCGCCGATCGCGCGCTCGAGCTGCTGCCGCAGATCAAGGGTGCGTTCTCCTTCATCTGGATGTCGGAGAACGCCCTGTACGCCGCGCGCGATCCCCAGGGCATCCGTCCGCTCGTGCTCGGTCGTCTCGAGCGCGGCTGGGTGGTGGCCAGCGAGACCGCGGGTCTGGACATCGTCGGTGCGTCGTACGTCCGCGAGGTCGAGCCCGGCGAGATGGTGATCATCGACCAGGACGGGCTGCGCACCGTGCGCTTCGCCGAGGCCGCGCCGAAGGGCTGTCTCTTCGAATTCGTCTATCTCGCCCGCCCGGACACCCTGATCTCCGGCCAGCGCATCCACAGCGTGCGCGTCGAGATCGGCCGCCGATTGGCGCGTGAGTTCCCCGCCGATGCGGATCTGGTGATCCCGGTGCCGGAGTCGGGCACCCCCGCCGCGATCGGGTACGCCGAGGAGAGCGGCATCCCCTACGGCACCGGCCTGGTCAAGAACTCCTACGTCGGACGCACCTTCATCCAGCCGTCGCAGACGATCCGCCAGCTCGGCATCCGGCTCAAGCTCAACCCGTTGCGCGACGTCATCGAGGGCAAGCGACTCGTGGTCGTCGACGACTCGATCGTGCGCGGCAACACCCAGCGCGCCCTCGTACGCATGCTCCGCGAGGCAGGCGCGCGCGAGGTGCACGTACGCATCTCGAGCCCGCCGGTGAAGTGGCCGTGCTTCTACGGCATCGACTTCGCCACCCGCGCCGAGCTGATCGCCAATGGGTTGTCCACCGACGAGATCTGCGCGTCCATCGGGGCGGACTCCCTGGCGTACATCGACCTCGAGCAGCTCATCGAGGCGACGACCGTGCCGAAGGACGACCTGTGCCGGGCGTGCTTCGACGGGGTCTATCCGGTGCCGCTTCCCGAGCCAGAACATCTCGGCAAGGACCTGCTCGAGACGGTGAACCTCACCATCGAGGCCGACGGCCTGGCCACCTCGTTGACCGGCGCCGGGGCGACCGACGCGCTCGAGCGCCCCTGAACCCCGACCTGCGACTGCGACGAAAGAGCGACCATGACCACCTATGAGGCCGCGGGCGTCTCGATCGAGGCGGCCGACCAGGCGATCGACCTGATGAAGGAATGGGTCGAGAAGGCGCGTCGCCCCGAGATGCTCGGCGGGCTCGGCGGCTTCGCCGGACTCTTCGACGCCACCGCACTGACCCGGTTCCGCCGTCCCCTGCTCGCGACCTCGACCGACGGCGTCGGCACCAAGGTCGCCATCGCGCAGGCGATGGACACGCACGACACCATCGGCTTCGATCTGGTCGGGATGGTCGTCGACGACCTCGTGGTGTGCGGCGCCGAGCCGCTCTTCATGACCGACTACATCGCGACCGGCAAGGTCGTGCCGGAGCGGATCGCGGCCATCGTCCGCGGGATCGCGGAGGCGTGCGCCGAGGCCGGTGTGGCGCTGGTCGGCGGCGAGACCGCCGAGCACCCCGGACTGCTCGCGCCCGACGAGTACGACGTCGCCGGCGCGACCACGGGGGTCGTCGAGGCCGATGCGCTGCTCGGCGCCGAGCGCGTACGCGTCGGTGACGTGGCGATCATGATGGCCTCGAGCGGGCTGCACTCCAACGGCTATTCGCTCGTACGCCACGTCGTGGCCCAGGCCGGTCGTACGCTCGACGAGCACATCGACGACTTCGGCCGCACACTCGGTGAGGAGTTGCTGGAGCCGACGAAGCTCTACACGCTGCCCTGTCTGGCGCTGGCCGACGCGACCCAGACGCACGCGATGGCGCATGTGACCGGTGGTGGCCTGGCCGCCAACCTCGAACGGGTGCTTCCGCAGGGCGTCGTCGTGACCCTGGATCGCGCGACCTGGGAGCTGCCGCCGGTCTTCGCCTGGGTCCGCGACGTCGGCGGTGTGGCCACTCCCGATCTGGAGAGGACGCTCAACTGCGGTGTCGGCATGGTGGCCCTCACCGCCCCGGACTCGGTCGACGCGGCCCTGAAGCTCCTCGCCGAGCGCGGCATCAGGGCCTGGGTCGGCGGCGAGGTGATGACCGGCGGAGCCGGCGAACCCGGGCGGGTCGACCTGGTGGGCCGACTCTGATCGGGCAATTGTGGAGTTGTGACATCCCGATCAGCCGAACCACCGTCACAAGCCCGCAATTGCCCGCTTGTGGGCGAATCCGCACGACCCGCGATCCCGATGTGCGGGAATGAGGGTCGGCCGGGTACCGTTGGCCCCACGAAGAGACTAGGTTCCGACCGGTAGCCCACAGCGGCGCCGGCCAACTGTGCGAGGGGGTCGACCCGATATGGGACGCGGCCGTGCTAAGGCAAAGCAGACCAAGGTCGCTCGCGACCTGAAGTACCGCTCTCACGAGACGGACTTCGGCGCGTTGGCCAAAGAGCTCCACGGCGAGGACTCCCAGGGGGAGATCGACGAGGTCGAGCTCGACAAGTGGTCCGACTACGTCGACCCGAGTTCCTCGCGCGACTGAGCCTCTCGCCCCCGGGATGCCGGCTGTTGGACGGCCGGACGTGCGCTCACGGCTACTCGGACAAAGGTGGCAGAGCCGACATCTGGGGCGAACTGGTCTAGATCGAATGGCGGCCAGAGGTGTGAAACCGACCCAACCTGGGCATAAGACCTCAGACTGGTGTGGAACCACTCCGGTCAAGCGTCGCAGGGAGCCCCGCTCGGAGGGGTTCTCGACAAGGGAGGCAGTTCATGAACGCCCGTACGACAGAGTCTGAATCGCTGTTGACGCCCGCCGAGGTGGCGGCACTCTTCCGCGTGGACCCCAAGACCGTGACCCGCTGGGCGCAGGCCGGCAAGCTCAATGCCATCCGCACCCTCGGCGGCCACCGCCGCTACCGCGAGGCCGAGGTGCGCCAGCTCCTCGACGGTGCGGTGCCCGATCAGCGCGGTCCGCAGGACTGAATTCGCCGCTTCAGGAGGCGGAGCGCTCGAGCCGGACCACGACCGCCTTGGACGCCGGCGTGTTGCTGCGCCGCGCGGTGTGCTTGAGAGGCACCAGCACGTTCGCCTCGGGGAAGTACGCCGCCACGCAGCCGCGCGCGGTCGGATAGGACACCGCCCGCATCCCTGACAGCACCCGGTCGGCGTCGCCGGGCCACTCGCTGATCACGTCGACCATGTCGCCGTCCGCGAGTCCGCGTGCGGCCAGGTCGTCGGGGTTGACGAAGACGACCATGCGGCCGTTGTGGATGCCGCGGTAGCGGTCGTTGCGGCTGTAGATCGTGGTGTTGAACTGGTCGTGCGCACGCACGGTCTGCAAGAGCAGCCGGCCCTCGGGCACCCTGATCACCTCGATGTCGCTGACGCTGAACTGCGCGCGGCCGCTCGCCGTCGGGAACGTACGCGAGTCGCGCGGCCCATGGGGGAGCACGAATCCGCCGGGGGCGCTCACCTTGGCCTCGTAGTCGGAGCAGCCGGGCACGACCGCGGCGATGTGCTGACGCAGCGACGAGTAGTCGTCCGCGAAGCCGAGCCAGTCGATGGTCTGGAGGTCCTCGCGGTCGCCGAGGGTCTCGTGGGCCAGGCGGCAGATGATCGCGACCTCCGACATCAGGCCCGGTGCGACCGGGTCGATGCGACCGTGGGATGCGTGGACGGCCGAGACGGTGTCCTCGACGGTGACGAACTGCTCGCCGCCGCGCTGCCGGTCGATCTCGGTGCGGCCCAGCGTCGGCAGGATCAGCGCCTCCTTGCCGGTGACCGCGTGGGAGCGGTTCAGCTTCGTGGAGACCTGCACGGTCATCCCCAGACCCCGCAGGCCGGTCTCGGTGGCAGCGGTGTCGGAGATCGCGCTCACGAAGTTGCCGCCGAGCGACATCCAGAAGTCGATGTCACCGCGCTGCATCGCCTCCACGGACTGCACCGCGTCGTACCCGTGCTTGCGGGGCGTCTTGAAGGCGAACTCCGCGTCGAGGGCGTCGTGGAAGGAGTCCGGCATCTTCTCCCAGATGCCCA
>DASVMH010000052.1:0-5882 GCA_036384455.1 Marmoricola sp.
CGCGGAAGTGCGCGAGCACGCCGTCCTGCGAGGGCTTGTTGTAGTAGGGCGTCACCAGGAGCAGGCCGTCGGCGCCGGCCTTCGTG
Organism: Marmoricola sp.; assembly: GCA_036384455.1. Taxonomy (GTDB): domain Bacteria; phylum Actinomycetota; class Actinomycetes; order Propionibacteriales; family Nocardioidaceae; genus Marmoricola. The sequence continues at coordinate 87 of DASVMH010000052.1, forward strand.
GCCTGCTCCGCAAGCTCGATCGAGTGCGCCGTCGTGTTGGTGCCCACGCCTGCGACCACCTTGGCGCGGTCACCGACAGCGGCGATCACCGCGGCGAGCGTCTCGCCGTCCTCTTCGGTGGTGGTCGTCGGCGACTCGCCCGTCGTCCCGGACACGACCAGGCCGTCGTGACCGTTGTCGACCAGATGCGTGGCCACCTTGGCGACCCCGTCGAGGTCGACGGAACCGTCGGGACGCATCGGCGTCACCATGGCGGTGAGCATGCGCCCGAAGGGCGCGTCGGGAAGACTCATGTGCCTAGGTTAGTAGGAATCCACGTGCGGCATGACCTCGGCGGCGACGAGCTCGAGGTGTTCGAGGTCGTGCAGGTCCAGCACCTGGAGGTACGCCCGCTGCGCGCCGAGGTCTGCGTAGCGACCGAGCTTGTCGACGACCTCGGCGGGAGTGCCGGCCAGGCCGTTCTCGCGGAGCTCGTCGACCTCACGGCCGATCGCGGCGGCGCGGCGGGCGATCTCGGCCTCGTCCCGGCCGCAGCACAGCACCAGCGCGCTGGACCAGATCATCGTCGCCGGATCACGATCACGTCCCTCGCAGGCGGCACGCACCCGCGCGAACTGGTCGCGGGTGACCTCCTCCGACACGAACGGGAGGTTGAACTCGGCGGCGAAGGTCGCGGCGAGCTCGGGCGTGCGCCGCTTTCCGAGGCCGCCGATGATCACCGGCGGATGCGGCTGCTGGGTCGGTTTCGGCAGCGCCGGCGAGTCCGTCAACCGGTAGTGCCCGCCGTCGTACGCGAACCGCTCCCCTGCCGGCGTCTTCCAGAGACCGGTGACGACGGCGAGCTGCTCGGCGAATCGGTCGAAGCGCTCGCGGGTGTCGGGGAACTCGATGCCGTACGCCGCGTGCTCGGCCTCGAACCACCCGGCCCCGAGCCCGAGCTCGACCCGCCCGCCGCTCATCTGGTCGACCTGGGCGACCTGGATCGCGAGTACGCCGGGATTGCGGAAGGTCGCGGAGGTCATCAGCGTGCCGAGCCGGATCGTGCTGGTCTCCCGCGCGATCCCGGCCAGGGTCGTCCAGGCATCCGTCGGCCCGGGCAGACCGTCGCCGCTCATGTGCAGGTAGTGGTCGGAGCGGAAGAACGCGCCGAAGCCGAGACTCTCCGCACGCTGCGCGACGGCGAGCAGGTCGTCGTACGTCGCGCCCTGCTGCGGCTCGGTGAAGACTCGAAGCTCCATGCCCCCACGTTATCGGGGCTCGGCGAGCAGCTCGTCGAGCTGCTCATACCCCTCGACCACGCCGAGCTCCATGCCGCTGGAAAGGATCGCGTCCCGGATCTCGAAGGACTCCACCACGCCGAGCGTCGTCATGCGGGTGCGACCGCCGGGCAACTCGGTGAGCGTGAGCGTCTCCAGGCTGACCCCGTCCGGGGCGCCCTCCCAGGTGAAGGTCTGCACCGCGCGCTCCGGCGGGCGCACGTCGTGGAAGCTGCCGTAGAACGTCGTGAACTCGTCGCCGTTGGTGCAGTCGGTCGCGGCGTACGCCCACGAGCCACCACGGCGAAGGTCCCAGTGCTCGATCCGCATCGTCACCGCGCGCGGACCCATCCATTGCGCGACAAGTTCCGGATCGGTCATCGCCCGCCAGACCTGCTCGCGCGGGAAGTCGAACTCCCGGGTGATGGTGATCGTCGGTACGTCCTCGCCCGCGACGATGGTGACCTCGTTGCTGCGCCGTGTCGTGCTCATGATGCTGCGCCCCTCTGTTCATGGTCTCCGTGGTCATCCATCGCCGCCAGTACGTCGTCGAGGCGGTCGAACCGTTCCTCGGCACGCTGCCGGTAGCGCTGGATCCACTTGGTCATCAGGTCGAGGACCTCCGCCTCGAGATGCACCGGTCGTCGCTGACCATCGCGGCTGCGTGAGACCAGACCGGCCCCCTCGAGCACCTTGAGATGCTTCGAAACCGCCTGCAGGCTCATGTCATAGCGCTCGGCGAGTTCACCGACGCCGGCGTCGCCGTCGGTGAGTCGCGCCACCAGATCGCGTCTGGTCGGGTCGGCCAGGGCCGCGAAGACCCGGGACAGTCGATCGTCCATCGCCCACCTCCATCATCAACCGATCGGTTGATAACGACAGTACGGCCGCGAGCCTTCGTTGTCAACCATTTGGTTGAACGAGTCGGCCCATCCGGCTCAGCCCCTCCTCAGCCACCGCACCTCCCACGGCGTCGGCTCTTCGAGGTGGGAGTCGCGACGGGTCTCCTCCCACGCCGATTCATCGAACGCGGGGTAGAGCACATCGCCCTCGAAGTCGGCGTGGATCTCGGTGAGCACCTGCTCGGTCGCGTGCGGCATCGCGGCGGCGTAGACCTGCGCTCCCCCGGCGACCATCAGGTCGCCCTGGGTGTCCGCGGCGAGTGCGAGCGCGGTGTCGATGTCGGGCGCGGTGAGCACCCCGTCGTACGCCCACGCGGGGTCGCGGGTGAGCACGATGGTCGTACGCCCCGGGAGCGGCCGGCCGATCGACTCGAACGTGGTGCGCCCCATCAGCAGCGTGTGGCCGGTCGTCAACGCCTTGAAACCGGCCTGCTCGCCGGGGATCTGCCAGGGGATGTCGGGGCCGTTGCCGATCACCCCGCCGCGCGCCCGCGCGGCCACCATCACGACCCGCACTCAGGCCTCCTCGGCCAGGGACTCGACGCTGATCAGGTCGGCGAAGCGGCGGAAGTGACGGAGGTTGTCCGTCACGACGGTGCCGATCTCGTGGTGGATCGCCTGTGCAACCAGATGCGCATCATGAACCTGTTGCCCCGACACCACGCCCCGCATCACGAATCCGTAGAGCATCGACAGCGCCGTGGAGCTGTCCGGCAGAACGTCGACCTCCACGAGCAAGTCCTCCAGGTAGTCGACGGCCACCTCCCCGTCGAGCCCAAGGCCATTTGACGCGGCAGGCCTGGTCGCCGCACTCAGGAACTCCCGCACGATCTGGGAAGTCACGACCAATTCGCGGTCGTCGGTTTCGAGGAACCGGACCGCCTGTCGGTGACCTCTCCGGTCGCCGTCGGTCGCAGCGAGCAGCACGTTCGTATCAACGAGGACTCGATCATTCGTCGTCGGCATAGAACTCCCAACGCTCCCAGGTCCCGGTGTTCCCGGTGTGCACCGGGGTGATGTTGAGCGGCCCACGCCGCCGGCGCTTCCTCGGCTCCTGCGCCGCCAACTCCTCCACGGCAGCGTGCAATTCCTTCTGCATCGAGCGCCCGTTGCGGGCAGCGCGAGCCTTTATCGCAGCGACGGTTTCGTCGGCGACGTCTCGGATGTAGAGGACAGCCATGTGGACACGATAGCGCGCGCTAGCACAATGTTGCTAGCACCATTCAGACGGCGATGGGGGCCTTGATCCCCGGATGCGGGTCGTAGCCCTCGATCTCGATGTGCTCGAGGTCGAAGGCATCCAGTTCGGTGACGGACGGGTCCAGCCGCAGCGTCGGCAGCGCGCGCGGGTCGCGGGTGAGCTGGAGCCGCGCCTGGTCGAGGTGGTTGAGGTAGAGGTGCGCGTCGCCGAGGGTGTGCACGAAGTCACCGACCGCGAGGCCGGTCACCTGCGCGACCATGTGGGTGAGCAGGGCGTAGGACGCGATGTTGAACGGCACCCCGAGGAAGACGTCGCCGGAGCGCTGGTAGAGCTGGCAGCTCAGGCGTCCGTCCGCGACGTAGAACTGGAACATCGTGTGGCACGGCGCCAGCGCCATGTCGGGGATGTCGGCGACGTTCCAGGCCGAGACGATGTGCCGGCGCGAGTCGGGGTTCGTTCGGATCTGCTCGACGACCTGGGCGATCTGATCGAGGTGCCGTCCGTCGGGTGCCGGCCACGAGCGCCATTGGTAGCCGTAGATGGGCCCGAGGTCGCCGTTGTCGTCGGCCCACTCGTCCCAGATCGAGATGCCGCGGTCCTGCAGCCACTTCACATTCGTGTCGCCGCGCAGGAACCACAACAACTCGCCGAAGACGGAACGGGTGTGGATCTTCTTCGTGGTCACCAGCGGGAACCCCTCGGAGAGGTCGAAGCGCATCTGGTGACCGAACACCGACAGCGTGCCGGTGCCGGTGCGGTCGGACTTCTCCACGCCCTCGTCGAGGATCCGCTGCACGAGGTCGAGGTAGGTCCGCATGCGGTCAAACCTACGCGACCTGAGACAGTGTTGGTCGTGTCCAGTGACGTGTCTTGCCGAGTGGCGTGGGCGGCCGACGCCGAGGCGATCGCCGGTGTCCAGATCGCGGCCTGGCGGGTGCAGTACGCCGACGTGCTGCCCGCCGCGCTGCTCGAGCAGATGGCTCCCGAGCCGATCGCCGAGGGTTGGCGCACGACCCTCTCCCGGCCGGCCGACGCTCGGAACCGGGTCCTGGTGGCCCTCGAGCACGACGCGGTCCGCGGCTATGTCCTCACCGGCCCCGCGACCGACCCCGACCTCGACCCGATCGCGTGCGGCGAGATCGGCGATCTCACCGTCGTCCCGGGCTCGACCCGGCAGGGCCACGGGTCGCGGCTGCTCCAGGCAGCCGTCGACACCCTGACGGCCGATCGGTTCTCCCGCGCAGTCGTGTGGACGAACACGACCGACGACGACCTGCGGGCGTTCTTCAGCGCGGCAGGGTTCGCCGCCGACGGCGCGCACCGCACCCTCGACCTCACCGGCGACGGCTCCATCCAGGTCAAGCAGGTGCGGCTGCACACCTCGATCGGAGACGCCCCGTCGTGACGGGACCGGCTCCCCGGCGGCGCTGGTGGACGGATCCCATCGTGCGCGACAGTCTCGGGGTCGCGTTCGCCACCGGCGCGTACGGCATCTCGCTCGGTGCCATCGGTGTCGCCTCCGGACTCGACGTGTGGCAGACGTGTGCGACCTCGTTGCTGATCTTCACCGGGGCATCGCAGTTCGCGATGGCCGGCGTCATCGGTGCCGGCGGCGCCCCGATGTCGGCGGCCGCCACGGGACTGCTGCTCGCATCGCGCAACATGCTGTACGGCCTGAAGTTGGCGCCCCTCCTCCGCTTCACCGGCTGGCGGCGCGTGGCGGCGGCGCAGGTCCTGATCGATGAGTCGACGGCGATGTCGATCACCCGCGAGAGCACCGCGGAGGCGCGGACCGGATTCCTCACCACCGGCATCGGCATCTTCGTGCTGTGGAATCTCGGCACCCTGATCGGTGCGGTCGCAGGCGACCATCTCGGCGACCCCCGCGACTACGGCCTCGACTCGGCGGTCGGTGGCGCGTTCCTCGCCCTGCTGTGGCCGCGGCTCGCCCAGCGCCGCAACCAGGTGTGCGCGGTCCTGGCCGCTGCCCTCGCCCTGAGCATGGTGCCTGCGGTGCCGGCGGGCTATCCCGTCCTCGCTGCCGCCGGCGTCGCGCTGGTCATGGGGATCTTCCGGTGATCTGGGCCGCGATCGTCGTCGCCGGGGTCGGCAGCTACCTCTTCAAACTCGCCGGGCTCTCGATCCCGTCGCGCTACTTCGAGCACCCGGTGGCCACCCGGATCGTCGACGCGCTCCCCGTCGCGCTGCTCGCCGCCCTCCTCGCCGTCCAGGTCTTCGCCACCGGTGATCGCGACGGCCAGCACCTCGTGGTCGATGCCCGCGCCGCCGGCCTCGTCGTCGCCGCGGTCGCGCTGCTGCTGCGGGCGCCGTTCCTGGTCGTCGTGGTGCTCGCCGCCGCCACCGCCGCGCTGCTGCGGTTGTGGGGGTGAGGGCTGCATCCGCCGGTTCCAGCGTTCTGCGGCGCACGGTGTCGCGC
>DASVMH010000053.1:0-6730 GCA_036384455.1 Marmoricola sp.
GAGGCCGAGGTCGAGGACGCCGACGTGAGCGACGAGGACGTCGACGAGCAGATCGAGGCGCTGCGTGAGCGCTTCGGGACGCTGTCGGACGTCGAGCGCCCGGCCGCCGACGGCGACTTCGTCACGATCGACCTCGACGCGACCAAGGACGGCGAGGCGATCGAGGGCGGCCAGCTCAAGGACTACTCCTACAAGATCGGCTCGGGGAACCTCCTCGACGGCATCGACGACGCCCTCACCGGTGTGGCGGCCGGGGGCGAGGCGACGTTCGTCTCCCAGCTCCTCGGCGGCGACCTCGCCGGCCAGGACGTCGACATCACGGTGGCGATCTCCGCGGTCAAGGAGCAGGCGCTTCCCGAGGTCGACGACGACTTCGCCCAGGAGGCCTCGGAGTTCGACACCGTCGCGGAGCTGCGCGAGGACGTACGCACGAGGTTGGGACGCGGCAAGCGTCTTGAGCAGGCTGCGGCCGCACGCGACGCGGTGCTGGAGAAGGTGCTCGACCAGGTCGACGTCCCGCTGCCGGACTCGATGGTCGAGGCCGAGCTCGGGGCGCGTCGTCAGGAGCTCGAGCAGCAGCTCGCCTGGTCCGGGATGACGCTGGACCAGTACCTCGACAACGAGGAGCAGACCATCGACGAGTTCGAGGGCGAGCTCGAGAAGCGCGTGCGCGACTCGGTGACGGCGCAGTTCCTCCTCGATGCGATCGCCAAGAAGGAGGAGCTCGGGGTCGACCAGGGTGAGCTCTCCGAGCACCTGATGCGCCGCGCGCAGCAGTCGGGCCAGAACCCCGACGAGTTCATGAAGCACATGATCGAGCACAACCACATCCCGGAGATGGTCGGTGAGGTGCTGCGCGGCAAGGCGCTGGCGAAGATCGTGGAGTCCGCGACCGTCAAGGACGCGTCCGGCAACGTGATCGATCCCGCGAACCTGCGTCCCGACGGCACCATCGGCGAACCCGAGGAGCCGGCCGAGGTCAGCGACGAGGCCGTCGCGGCCGACGACACCGACGAGGACGCCTCGGAGGAGTGACCTACCCCTCAATTCAGTGAACATATGTTGACTGAATAGTCCGGGTCCGGCGAGACTGGTGCCATGCCAGCCACCGCCGGATATCTGGGCGCCGCCGCGCTCGCCGCAGAGCACCTCGACCTCCTCGTCGTCGGGGGCGTACGCGACGTGCACACCTCCGTCGCCGGACGCGTGCACCGTGTCACCGACCATGTCGGTGGTGGGGTCGAACACCGCATCCACGATGGCATCGCCGGTGCTGTCTACGGCTCGATCGGATGGAGCCTGCGCAACAGCGCGAAGGCGATGCGCGCGGTCGATCGGCATCGTGGTGTCGCGGGCGTCGAGGCGGGCCCACGGGGTCGTTTCGTGCTGTCCGCCGTCAACGGCCTGATCGGCGAGAAGGTCCGTGCGGAGGTCCCCGACATGTCCTTCGAGGCGGGCATCCGCCGTGGTGGACGCGACGTCGAGTTGACGGAGGACGGAGTCGCCGCCGCGTTCCCGGCGGCCGGTCGGCGCATCGTCGTCTTCATCCACGGCCTGTGTGAGACCGAGGCCTATTGGCGGCGCCGTTCCCGGCCGGTGCGCGAGGGCGAGCCGAGCACCCTGCCGTACGGCACGAGGCTGGAGTACGACCACGGCTGGACCCCCGTCTACGTCCGCTACAACAGCGGTCTGCCGATCGCCGAGAGTGGCGCCGCGGTCAGCGCGCTGATCGGCAGGCTCACCGAGAACTGGCCGACACGCGTCGACGAGATCGCCCTGGTCGGGCACTCGATGGGCGGCCTGGTGCTCCGGGCCGCGACCACCGTCTCGGACCAGTCCGGCCGGGCCTCGTGGACGGACCGGGTCACCGACGTCATCTGCCTCGGCACCCCGCATCTCGGCTCGTACCTCGAGCGGCTCGCCGCGCGGGGGAGCCGGACCTTCGCGCGCCTGCCCGAGACCGCGCCGATCGCGCGGGTCCTCCAACAGCGTTCGCAGGGTGTCCTCGATCTCCACGACGGCCTCGGCGCGGAGACCGCCAACCTCCCGCACGCCCGCTATCACCTCGTGGCGGCGTCGCTGAGCCGCTCGCAGCGCCACCCCGTCGCGCTCGGGATCGGTGACCTGCTGGTCCAGCCGCGCTCGGCGTACGGCAAGCCACGGCGGTCCGAGGAGCTCTTCCCCGGCGCCGACACCGTCCACCTCCCGGGCGCCAACCATTTCGACCTGCTCAACCACGATGATGTCTACGCCGCCCTCGAGGGCTGGCTCGCCTGACATCCGCCTCACCCCAGGAGTGACATGAGCGCCCCCACGCCGCTGCCGATCAGCGCCAGCACCGTCATCGACGCCACCCCCCACGAGGTGTGGGCAGTCGTCTCCGACGTGACCCGGATGCCGGAGTTCAGCCCCGAGTTGCGCAAGGTGATCACCCTGGGGAAGACGCGCGGCCTCGGCCAGAACATCCTCGGCATCAACCGTCGCAAGGCCGTCGCCTGGCCGACCACGTCGAAGGTCGTGCGCTGGGAGCCGGGCCGCGCCGTCGCGTGGAAGACCCGAGAGTCCGGGGCGACCTGGAGCTACGAGATCACCCCCGCCGACACCGGCGTACGCCTGACCGCGACCCGTGAGCTCGACGCGTTCACCCTCGGTTCCAAGCTGATGACTCCGATCCTCGGCGGCGCCATCGGCCACGACGAGGAGCTCGCGGCGGGTCTCGCCACCACGCTGGACCGGATCAAGGCCGTCGTCGAGCGCTGAGGCGCCTCTGCGCTGTCGGCGAACATCGGGGTGTTTCCCGGGGATTCGGCGGCGGGGTTGTCTAGTGTCGGGGCCGTGAACGACAACACGAACACGACCCCCGGGCCGCGGATGGACGGCGGCGGCGGCTCCTACGGGCTCGACGACCACATCTACCAGCGACTCCTGCGCGAGCGGATCGTCTTCCTCGGCTCCGAGGTGCGCGATCAGAACGCCAACGCGATCTGCGCCCAGTTGCTGCTGCTCTCGGCCGAGGACCCCGAGGCCGACATCTTCTTGCACATCAACAGCCCTGGTGGCTCGGTCGACTCCGGCATGGCGATCTACGACACGATGAACTACATCCCCAACGACGTCGCCACCGTCGGCATGGGCCTGGCCGCGTCGATGGGGCAGTTCCTGCTGTGTGCCGGCACCAAGGGCAAGCGGTACGCCCTGCCGCACGCGCGGATCATGATGCACCAGCCCTCGGGCGGCATGGGCGGCTCGGCCTCGGACATCAAGATCCAGGCGCAGCAGTCGCTGCACATCAAGAAGGTGCTCTTCGAGCTGATCAGCGAGCACACCGGCCAGCCGCTCGACCAGATCGAGACCGACGCCGACCGCGACCGCTGGTTCACCGCGGAGCAGGCGAAGGAGTACGGCTTCATCGACCACGTCATCAAGAGCGCCCGCGAGGCGGCCGACGAGGGCCGTCCGGCCCGCGGCAAGAACTGAGGGGTTAACAACATGAGCTACTACATCCCCCAGTGGGAGGAGCGGACGTCGTACGGCATCCGCCGCATCGACCCCTACGCCAAGCTGTTCGAGGAGCGGATCATCTTCCTCGGCACCCCGATCAGCGACGACATCGCCAACGCCGTGATGGCCCAGCTGATGTGCCTGGAGTCGATGGATCCCAGCCGTGACGTGCAGATCTACATCAACTCCCCGGGCGGCTCGTTCACCGCGATGACCGCGATCTACGACACGATGCGCTTCATCCAGCCCGATGTGCAGACGGTGTGCCTGGGTCAGGCGGCCTCGGCGGCGGCGATCCTGCTCGCTGCGGGTGCGCCCGGCAAGCGGCTGGCCCTGCCCAACAGCCGGATCCTGATCCACCAGCCCTACACCGAGGGCACCTACGGTCAGTCCTCGGACATCGAGATCCAGGCCAACGAGATCCTGCGGATGCGCGAGACGCTCGAGACGATGATCGCCGAGCACTCCGGGAAGACCGTCGAGGAGGTCAGCCGCGACATCGAGCGCGACAAGATCCTCACGGCCGAGGCCGCGGTCGAATACGGCCTGATCGACTCCGTGTTGGAGTCGCGCAAGGCCGCCGCGGCGCTGGCACAGTAGCGGCGCGGTCGCAGTAGCTATGGCCCACTTGGTCGTGTCCGCCCACCCTCGGGGGCGGGACGGAGTACGGTCGGAGGGTCTTGTCGAAGGCAGTTCCTCAGGGGCCGCCGGCCGTGCCGGTGACTCAGGAGGCATGAGAGAAGGGGACGCCGCGCGTGGCACGCATCGGTGACGGAGGCGACCTGCTGAAGTGTTCCTTCTGCGGGAAGAGCCAGAAGCAGGTCAAGAAGTTGATCGCCGGACCTGGCGTCTATATCTGCGACGAGTGCATCGACTTGTGCAACGAGATCATCGAGGAGGAGCTCAACGAGACCACCGAGGTCGAGTTGGCAGAGCTTCCGAAGCCTCGGGAGATCTTCGAGTTCCTCAACTCCTATGTGATCGGCCAGGAGACGGCGAAGAAGTCGCTGGCCGTCGCGGTCTACAACCACTACAAGCGGGTGCAGGCCGGCGTGGCCAACAACGCGGGCGGCAAGCACGCCCGCGAGGAGGCGGTCGAGGTCGCGAAGTCCAACATCTTGCTCATCGGCCCCACCGGCTGCGGCAAGACGTACCTCGCGCAGACGCTCGCCCGGATGCTCAACGTCCCGTTCGCGATCGCCGACGCCACCGCGCTCACTGAGGCGGGCTATGTCGGCGAGGACGTCGAGAACATCCTCCTCAAGCTGATCCAGGCCGCCGACTACGACGTCAAGAAGGCCGAGACCGGGATCATCTACATCGACGAGATCGACAAGGTCGCGCGCAAGGCCGAGAACCCCTCGATCACCCGGGACGTCTCCGGGGAGGGCGTGCAGCAGGCGCTGCTGAAGATCCTCGAGGGCACCACGGCATCGGTGCCCCCGCAGGGCGGGCGCAAGCACCCGCACCAGGAGTTCATCCAGATCGACACCACCAACGTGCTCTTCGTGGTGGGCGGCGCCTTCGCCGGCCTCGAGCACATCGTCGAGCAGCGCATCGGCAAGAAGACCCTCGGCTTCACCGCCGAGATGAGGGCCAAGGCCGAGGTCGACGAGGGCGAGATGTTCGCGCAGGTGCGTCCCGAGGACCTGGTCAAATTCGGACTCATCCCCGAATTCATCGGCCGGCTCCCGTTGATCGCCACCGTCACCAAGCTCGACAACGAAGCACTGGTGCAGATCCTCACCGAGCCCCGCAACGCGCTGGTCAAGCAGTATCAGAAGCTCTTCGAGCTCGACGGGGTCGAGTTGGAGTTCACCGAGGACGCTGTCAGTGCCATCGCCGAGAAGGCGATGGAGCGCGGCACCGGCGCTCGCGGGCTGCGGGCGATCATCGAGGAGGTCCTGCTCGGGGTGATGTACGACGTGCCGTCGCGCGAGGACATCGGCAAGGTCGTGGTGACCGGTGAGGTCGTCGAAGGCTTCGTCAACCCGACCCTGGTCCCGCGCGAGGAGCCGAAGAAGAAGAAGTCGGCCTGACCGAGGAGTGAGGCGGAGCCGAGCCCCGCAGGGTCGGGCCGCGAAGAACTGGCCTGACCGAGGAGTGAGGCGGAGCCGAGCCCCGCAGGGTCGGGCCGAGTCTTCGCGTGATCTGAACGCACCAGCGTTCGATCACCGCGGAATCAGCGCCTGAACTGTCCGTTCTGTAGCGGATCCCGTGGATTTCCGATCGCCCCGTATCGAGGGTGAGCACGGTGCCGTACGATGTCCCGCGAGGGAGAGGGACGATCGGGAGTGCCTGTGAGTGAGGATCGCTGGCGGCCGTTGGCCGCATTCGCGCTGGTCTCGTTGCTGTGCGCGATCATCCTCGCGGTCAATTTCGGCGGTTCCGGTGCCAACGGCGTGGTGCGCTCAGAAGTGGCGGGCACGTCGGTGTCGGCCACGCGCGTCGTGTTCGGTGACGTGCTTCAGTCGCGCGCCCAGGCGGGTTCCTCGCTCGCTGCCACCCTCGACGGGGTCGGCCCGCTCAGTGCGGCCGTGGCCCGAGCCGATGCGCGACATGCGCCCGCTGCTCGGCACACGGCCACGAAGCAACACCACGCCCGTGCGGCGCACACGAAGAAGACGCGCACCCGCGCCCACAGTACGTCTGGCCACACGACCCGTAAGCACAGCTCGACCGGGGCGAAGAAGTCCACCCCGGCGAAGTCGACCACACCCACCAAGGGTCGCTCGACGCCGAAGCCGGGCTGGCCCGGCCACCACCGGGGGCACCACAGGGCCCACGGTCACCACCCGACGCGGCACCACCACAACGCGGGCTGGGGCCACCACGCGAACCACGGACACCACGTCGCCTGGGGCACGCACCACTCGCCCGGCCGCGGTCACGCGCACGGCCACCGTCGCTGAGCCCGCTACCTACGCGGCGGCGCCTCGCCCAGGGTGACCTCGACCCGGGGTTCGGTGGCGGACCCGTCGAGGGTCCAGACGATCTCCGCGTCGATCCGACCGGCTGAGCGCAGATCCGGTTCCGCACTCACCAGTGCGTCTCGAACCTCCGCTGAGGCGGTCACCGTCATCGCGATCACCGGGGTGCGCATCCCCACCTTGGCCGTCGACTTGGCGCCGCGGACGCCGGCGAGCACAGCCGCCACGGGCGTGAGCAGCGCCGGGTCCCCGCCGTCGGGGAGCTCGGCCGTCGTCGGCCAGGTCGCGTGGTGGATCGA
>DASVMH010000054.1:0-14636 GCA_036384455.1 Marmoricola sp.
ACGTCCGCGACCCCGAGTTGGATGCTGGTCTCGACCGCGCCGTCGAGGCGGATCACCTGCGCATCGACCCCCTGGCGTTCGAGGTAGTCGCGCACGATGCCGACGTAGGACGTCGCGATCCGCTTGCCGGCGAGATCGGCGAGCGCATCGAGCGTGCCGGGCCGCGCGGCGAATCGGAACCGCGAGCGACCGAAGTCGAGGGCCATCACCTCGGTGGCCTTCGCCCCGGAGTCGAGGAGCAGGTCACGCCCGGTGATGCCGACGTCGAGGGTGCCCTCCCCGACGTACAGCGCGATGTCGCGCGGGCGGAGGTAGAAGAACTCGACGTCGTTGGCGTCGTCGACGAGGCTGAGTTCCTTGGAGTCGGTGCGCTGCCGGTAACCGGCCTCGCGCAGCATCTCGGTGGCTGCAGCGGACAGCGACCCCTTGTTCGGGATCGCGATGCGGAGCTGGCTCATGGTCCCTCCTGGAGGGTTCTGTCTAGAGGTGTGCGTAGACGTCTTCGAGGGTGAGTCCGGCCGCGAGCATCAGCACCTGCGCGTGGTAGAGCAGTTGGCTGATCTCCTCGGCCGTGCGGGCATGACCCTCATGCTCGGCAGCCATCCAGGACTCGGCGGCCTCCTCGACCAGCTTCTTGCCGATCGCGTGCACACCGGCGTCGAGTGCCTTCACCGTGCCCGAACCCTCCGGCCGGGTGGTGGCGAGCTGGTTGAGCTCGGCCCACAGCTGCTCGAACGTCTTCACAAGGCTTTAGCTTAGGTGGTCGCGACGGCGGATCCTCCGCAAGGTCGTCGCGGTGAGAAGCGCAGCGCTGGCCGCTTCGTACCCCTTGTCCTCGTGACTGCCTTCGAGCCCGGCGCGGTCCAGCGCCTGTTGGTCGTCGTCGCAGGTGAGCAGGCCGAAGCCGATCGCGGTGCCGGTGTCGAGGGCGACCCGGGTGAGTCCGTCGGTGGCCGCGGCGGAGACGTACTCGAAGTGCGGGGTGCCGCCACGGATGATCACGCCGAGGGCGACCACGGCGTCGAAGCCCTGCTGGGCGATCGCCTGCGCGACGATGGGGAGCTCGAAGGAGCCGGGCACGCGCACCACCACCGGGGCCTCGATCCGGTAGTCCGCCAGCGCCCGCTGGGCACCGGCGAGGAGTCCGTCCATGACCTGTTCGTGCCAGCTCGCCGCGACCACCGCGACCCGCAGGTCGTGACAGTCGACCGGGCCCTGGTTGGGGGCGCCTTCGCCGCTCATGAGGCATCTCCTTCGGTGAGGCCGGGCAGGTCGTGGCCCATCCGATCACGTTTGGTGCGCAGATAGGCGATGTTGTGGTCGTTGGGGTGCGGGGTCAGCGGCACCCGCTCGGCCACATGGACGCCGTACCCCTCCAGGCTGGAGACCTTGTCGGGGTTGTTCGTCATCAACCGCACCGAGGTCACCCCGAGATCGCGCAGGATCTGGGTGGCCGCGCCGTAGTGCCGCGCGTCCGCCGGGAGGCCGAGATCGAGATTCGCGTCGACCGTGTCGCGGCCGCCGTCCTGCAGTTGGTACGCCTGCAGCTTGGCCAACAGTCCGATCCCCCGCCCTTCGTGGCCGCGCAGGTAGATCACCACTCCCCTGCCGGCCTCGACGATGCTGTGCATCGCCTCGTGCAGTTGCGGACCACAGTCACAGCGCGCCGATCCGAACACGTCGCCGGTCAGGCACTCGCTGTGCACCCTGGTCAGGACGGGTTCGTCGCTCGACGCGAGCTCGTCGAGGCCGCCGTAGACCAGTGCCACGTGCTCCCCGCCGTCGATGGTGATCCGGTAGCCGACGGCGGTGAAGTCGCCGGCCTCGGTGGGCAGCCTGGTGGTGGCGACCCGCTCGACGTGGCTCTCCACCCGGCGCCGGTAGTGCACCAACTGCTCGATCGAGATCAGCTTGAGACCGTGCTCGTCGGCGAAGTCGCGCAGGTCGTGACCGCGCTTCATGGTGCCGTCGTCGTTGACGACCTCGACGAGTACGCCGGCCGGGGTGAGCCCGGCCAGCTTGGTGAGATCCACTGCCGCCTCGGTGTGACCGCGACGGACCAGCACACCACCCTCGCGGTAGCGCAACGGGAACACGTGCCCCGGTCGGGTGAGCTCCCACGACTCCGTCGCGGAGTCGGCCAGCACCCGTGCGGTGTGCGAGCGATCCGCGGCGGAGATGCCGGTGCTGACGCCGTCACGGGCGTCGACGGAGATCGTGTACGCCGTGCGCAGCTTGTCGCGGTTGTGCGGCGTCATCAGCGGGATCTCGAGCCGGTCCAGCATCTCGCCGGGCATCGGCACACAGATCACCCCGCTGGAGTGCCTGATCGTGAACGCCATCAGTTCTGGTGTCGCCTTGGACGCGGCGAAGATGATGTCGCCCTCGTTCTCGCGGTCCTCGTCGTCGACGACCACGACCGCCCGGCCGGCCGCGATGTCGGCGATCGCGTCCTCGACGTCATCGAGCCGCAACGCGCCCTCGCGCACCGGGTCGCTGTCGTTGATCGCAGTGGTACTCATGCCACGTCCTCCTTGGACTGGGTGAACTTCTCCACGTATTTCGCGATCACATCGACCTCGAGGTTGATCGGATCGCCGGGCTGTTTGAAGCCGAGGGTGGTGCGGGCCAGCGTCTCGGGGATGAGGCTGACCGAGAACCATGCATTCGTCACCTCGACGACCGTGAGGGAGATGCCGTCGACGGTGATGGATCCCTTCGGGACGAGGTATCGGCTCAGGGCTGCGGGCAGGGAGATCTCGACGATCTCCCAGTGCTCGCTGGGCGTACGGCTGAGGATCGCGCCGGTGCCGTCGACGTGGCCCTGGACGATGTGCCCGCCGAGGCGCGTGGCGGGTGTGACGGCGCGTTCGAGATTCACCCGCGTGCCGACCTCGAAGGCGCCCAACGACGTCTTGGCCAACGTCTCGCGCATCACGTCGGCGGTGAACGTCTCGCCGTCTCGCTCCGCGACCGTCAGGCAGCAGCCGTTGACCGAGATCGAGTCGCCGAGCGCGGCGTCGGTGGTGACCAGCGGGCCGCGGACGGTAAGCCGGACCGCGTCGCCCTGGTCGATGAGCGCCTCGACGGTGCCGAGCTCCTCGACGATGCCGGTGAACATGTCAGTTCCTTCCTTCGGGGTGTCTCGGGGTGAGGGTCAGGCGCACGTTCGCGTCCGGACCCTCCCCGACGACGGTGGTGTCGACGAGCTCGAACTCGAGCGCGTCGGAGATGGTGGTGATGCCGAGGTCGCCGACGGCATCGCGGCCCGCGCCGAGCAGCTTCGGCGCCAGGTAGCACACGGCCTCATCCACGAGCCCTGCTCGCAGGAACGCGGCAGCGAGTCGCGGACCGCCCTCGGTGAAGACATGGCGCCGCCCCATGGCATACAGCTGGTCGAGGGCGTCGCGCGGCTCACGGGTGCGCAGGTGGACCGTGGGCGGCGCCCCCGGCACGTCCGCGAAGATCTTCCGGTCCGGCGCCAGGTCCCGTACACCCATCACGGCTCGCAGCGGCTGCTGCGGCAGCGGCAGGTCGTCGCGATCGCGCACGGTGAGCGCGGGATCGTCCACATCGACGGTGTTCGTCCCGACCAGCATCACGTCACACTCGGCGCGGAGCCGATGCGTGTCGAGCCGCGCCGCGCGCGAGCTCACCCAACGGCTGCTGCCGTCAGCGGCGGCGCTGCGCCCATCGAGGGTCGCCGCGAACTTCCAGGTCACCAACGGGCGCCCATGCGCCAGGCCGAAGAGCCACGCTCGGTTCAGGGCCCGGGACTCCTTCTCCTGTAGGCCGCCGACCACGTCGATGCCGGCAGCGCGCAACCGGTCGGCCCCGCCACTCGCAACCTCGTTCGGATCGTCGAGCGCATAGACCACCCGGCCGACGCCCGCCTCGATCAGAGCTTCGCTGCACGGGCCCGTCCGGCCGGTGTGGTTGCAGGGTTCGAGGGTGACCACAGCCGTCGCGCCCCGTACGTCGAGACCCGCCGCTGCCGCTGACGTGAGCGCCGCAACCTCGGCATGTGGAGTGCCCGCCCCGCGATGGAAGCCCTCCGAGAGCCGCTGCCCCTGCCGGTCGAGCAGGACGCATCCGACGCGCGGGTTCGGTCCCAGCGGGACACCAGGGGTCGCCGCGATCTCGAGGGCGCGCAGCATCACGGTGTCCTCAGCGCCATCGACGTCCTCGGCGCCTTGTGACCCGACCGGCCGGCCCTGCGTACTCATCATCGTCCTTCATGTCCGTGCGGACTCCGGGACGACGGGCGCGGGCCGCTGCCTGTTCGGCGCGGCCGGTTCGACCATCACGTGCGCTTACCATCCGGACTTTGACCGTCGGTCCAGGACTTCCGAGCGAAGCGAGGAAGCTTCGACCGGGCACCTGGTCAACCGGCCACTGGCTGTGGTCGGGTCGCGGACTTCCCTGCCCCGGAACTTCAGGACCTGGTCACCGCCGGTGCGGAATTTCACCGCCCCCAGAGCACGCGAGTTTTCTACTCGTTGTCTCCAGAGTGCCACAAAGGGTGTGACCTGTGGGAGGCGGTCCCGGTGTCGTGCTCGTCACGTCCGACGCCCGGATGCCGCGCGATTCACCGGGCCTGCCTCGGGCTTGGACGGCAAGGTCACATCGCCGTTGTTGGAACGTTCGTTCAAAACCCGGGTTTTGAACGAACGTTCCAACAACCGCGGATTCCGTGTCCGGGACCGGCGGCGGACGAGGTTCATCGAAACTGTCGGCGCTCGGTGTTCGAATCGGCCCATGCCGCACCTCATCGACACCGCCAGCAGAGCCGAACTCATCACCGACGCAGTCAACGACATCCTCGTCCTCGATGGCGCGTCGGGCGTCACCATGCGCGCCCTCGCCGATCGATCGGGTATCTCGACTTCATCCCTGATGCATCACCTGGGCTCCCGCGAGCAGATTCTGCGCGTCTCGGCGAATCTCACCGCACGTGCGGCCATCGCGAACATCGATGCGCGGCGAGCTTCCTTCACCCGGTCGTCGGGAGGTGGCACGCCGAGGAACGTGCTCTTATCGGTGAGTCCGTGGTGGATCCCGAGGTGTCGCGCAGCACGACGACCGAGGCCGCGACCGAGGCCGTCTTCTCGCACCTGTGTGGGATCCGGCTGGCGATGTGCCGGCCGCTGCAACCGCTCGGGATCAGCGCTGCCCGGGAATCACTGGGCCAGGTCTGCGCCCTGAATCGCTGCCGCCGCAGCATCGCGTAGGTCGCGCACCATCGCGTCGGGGTCGTGGGCGGAGTAGACGGCGGAGCCGGCGACGAAGGTGTCGGCACCTGCGTCGGCGCACCGCTCGATCGTCTCCATCGAGACACCACCGTCGACCTGGAGCCACAGCTCGAGGCCGTGGCTGTCGATCAGTTCGCGCGCGCGGCGGATCTTCGGGAGGACCAGGTCGAGGAACTTCTGGCCCCCGAAACCGGGCTCGACGGTCATCAGCAGCAACATGTCGAGCTCACCGAGCATGTCCTCGTACGGCTCGACAGGTGTCGCCGGCTTGAGCGCCATCGAAGCCCGCGCACCCTTCGCGCGGATCTCCCGGGCGAGGCGGACCGGCGCTTCGGCGGCCTCCACGTGGAACGTGACGCTCGAGGCGCCCGCCTCGACGTAGGCCGGCGCCCAATGGTCCACGTCCTCGATCATCAGGTGCGCGTCGAGCGGCAGGTCGGTGTGCTTGCGCAGGGCCTCGAACATCGGCGCACCCAGGGTCAGGTTGGGCACGAAGTGGTTGTCCATGACGTCCACGTGCACCCAGTCGGCACTCGGGATCCGCGCGACCTCGTCGGCAAGGCGGGCAAGGTCAGCGTTGAGGATGCTGGGTGTGATCCTGGGGGGTGTGATCCTGGGGGGTGTGATCCTGGGGGGAGTGGTCGAGGTACCCATGGTGAGCTCATCCTTCCACGGTCACGGGTCGACTCTGAGCAGCGCCAGGAACATCGCGTCGGTGCCGTGTCGGTGCGGCCACAACTGCAGGGCCTCGGGCAGGTGCGCGGATCGGGCGTCGTCGACCCACGGCACCAGGGCAGGGGCATCGATCAGGGCTGCACCACCATCGGCGAGCACCGACCCCACGACGTCGACGGTCTCGGCGATGACCGGCGAGCAGGTGGCGTACCCGACGACGCCACCGGGGCGCGTGGCCGCGATGGCCGAGCGCAGCAGGCTGCACTGCAGGTCCAAGAGACCGGGTAGGTCCTCGAGGCGTCGTCGCCAGCGCGCCTCGGGTCGGCGGCGCAACGCCCCGAGGCCGCTGCACGGCGCGTCGACCAGAACACGGTCGAACGCATCGGCCGGCCACGCCGGAACAGCGCCGTCGGCACACACGACACGGCGGACGCCATTGGCACGCACCAGCGCGGCCCGGTGCGGTGCGCGTTCGTTGGCGACGAGGACGGCGCCCTGCTGATCGGCCAGGGCATCGAGCAGCGCCGCCTTGCCTCCGGGCCCTGCGCACAGATCCAGCCAGTACCGGTCGCGGTCGTCCACGCGAGCCGAGGCAAGGGCCAGCGCCACCAGTTGTGACCCGGCGTCCTGCACGCCGGCGCGCCGTTCGCGTACGGCCGGGATCGCGCCCGGGTCTCCGCCGTCGGACTCCACGGCGTAGGGCGAGATGTCCAACGGGCGTCCGGGCAGTTCCGATCGCTCCGCCCGACCGGGGCGGGCCACCAGGGTGACCGCCGGAGCGGCGTTGTCGGCGGCCAGCAGGGACGGCAGTTCCGCCGGCGCGCCCAAGGCGTCCGCCAGCGCATCGACGATCCATGTCGGGTGCGAGGTTCGCACGGCCATCGGCGCGTCGAGGACATCCATCCACGCGTCGAAAGCCTTTGCCCCGACCTTGCGCAGCACCGCGTTGACCAGGCCGGAGGGCCGGTGACCAATCGCCGACCTCGTCAACGAGACCGAGGTGGTCACGGCCGCGTGGTCCGGGACCCTCATGGAGAGCAGTTGGTGACAACCCATGCGCAGCACGGTGCGTACGGCCGGGTCCAGCGGTTGCGACACGAGATGATCGAGCACCGCGTCGTACGCGCCCTGCATGCGCAACGTGCCCGCGGTCAACTCCACGGCGAAGGCAGCGTCGCGGCCGGTCACCCGACGTTCGCGGGTCAGTTTGGACAATTCCAGGTTGGCGTAGGCGTCGTCGTCCTCGACCGCGCGCAGCACGTCGAAGGCGAGCCGGCGGGGCGCGTTGAGTGCCACGTCAGCCCTCGTAGCGCTTGCGCAGCCCTGGTGGCATGCAGGCACGCCACGCGTCGGTGATCACCTCGACGAGTTCGGCCCGCTCGATCTCACCGAGCCGCGAGGCCTGCACGAGCACCGCGTTGTAACCGTCGAAGTGCGGGATCGTGAAGAACGGCCCGTCGCCCTCGACGAGCGCGATCTTGTCGCCCTCGTCCGCGGTACGGATCACCAGCAGATCGTCGTACATCTCGCCGGTCCCGGGGTCGATCGCCGTCCTCCCCGGCCTCCGGTGCAGCAGGAAGCCCTTGCCCTTCCCGCGCTCGGACACCTTCGAGGGCACCAGCCAGGTCGGTACGCCGCCCCAGGTCGTCCCGAACCAGGTCTCCGGGAGGGACCCGCAGATCTCGTCGACGTCCTCCGGCCGCGCCCTACGCCCCAAGTCGGACCCCTTCTCCGGGGTGCGCACCACGCGCCCAGTCGGCGGCCGGCATCAGCTTCTTGCCGAAGGCCTTGACGGCACCGAGGCGTACGGGATCGGTCGCGGTGCCGACGTGGACGGCGTTCTTGCCCACGGCCAGCTCCCCCGGCGCGAGACGGGGGCCGGCCGCGTCGATCGACACCGGATCGACCTTCATCCGCTCCCCGTCGTACGTCGACCACGCACCCGGGAAGGGCGTGCACGCCCGGATCTGCCGGTCGATCGCGATCGCCGGATGGCTCCAGTCGATCTGCGCATCGGACACCTCGATCTTGGGGGCATAGCTCATCCCCTCCTCGGGCTGTGGTCGCGCCTCCAAAGAGCCGTCGGCAATACCGTCGAGGGTCTGCACGAGCAGGCCCGCCCCGCCCTCGGCGAGCGTGTCGAGCAACGAGCCGGCCGTGTCGTCGGCGCGGATCGTCTGCGTCATCAACCCGAAGGTCGGGCCGGCATCGAGCTCCTTGACGATGCGGAACGTCGTCGCGCCGGTGACCTCGTCGCCGGCCCAGAGCGAATGCTGCACAGGGGCGGCACCGCGCCATGCCGGCAGCACCGAGAAATGCAGGTTGACCCAGCCGTGCTCCGGGATGTCGAGGGCCGACTGCGGCAGCAGTGCGCCGTACGCCACGACCGGGCAGCAGTCCGGGGACAGCTCGCGCAACCGGGCCTGGAAGTCGGGATCCTTCGGGTGGTCGGGCTTGAGGACCGTCAGGCCCAGCTCCGCCGCACGTTGCCCCACCGGCGAGGCGGTCAGCTTGCGGCCACGCCCTGCCGGGGCGTCGGGCCGGGTGACCACTCCGACGAGTTCGTGCGCACTCGCCGCGATCGCCTCGAGCGCCGGCAGCGCAACCTCAGGGGTGCCGGCGAAGACCACCCTCACAGGCCCAACCCGTTCGTGGCGTGCGGGGAGAACCGCACCGTTGGAGCAGGTTGACCGAACCACTCCGATTCCCGGATCAACTTCATGGCCTCACGTCGTGCTTCCTTGTCGAGCCGGTCGATGAACATGATGCCGTCGAGGTGGTCCGTCTCGTGCTGCAGCGCCCGGGCGAGCAGTTCGGAGCCCTCGACGATCATCGGCTCGCCGTACATGTCGAAGCCGTGCGCGACGACGTGCAACGCCCGCTTGCAGTCGATGCTGATGCCGGGGATCGACAGACAACCCTCGGGGCCGTCCTGGATCGCGTCCGACAGGTCGAGGGACGGGTTGATGAGGTACCCGGTCTCGCCGTCGACGTGCCAGGTGAACACCCGCAGCCCGACGCCGATCTGGGGCGCGGCGAGCCCGGCTCCGGCAGCCTCGCTCATCGTGTCGGTCAGGTCTGCGACCAGCGTCCGCAGTTCCTTGTCGAAGTCGACCACAGCAGCGGCCGGGGTGCGCAGGACAGGGTCACCGAGCAGGCGGATGGGGCGTACGGACACCCGCCAACCCTATCTACCGGAACGACAGCTCTCCCTTGCGGAGGTTCCCCCGGCGCAACCGGACGATGTCGAGCAGGTAGTTGTTCGGCATCTGCCAGTGACCACGGTCGCCGGCCTGAGGGAGCTCCGGGGTGGCGCGCTGGACGTAGCCGGACGCCAGCGACATCAGCGGCTGGGTCTCGATGCCCTCGGGTCGTACGGGCTCGACGATCCGGTCGCCCTTGGCGTCCATCTCCTTGAGCACGCGGACGACGTACTCCGAGACCAGGTCGGCCTTCAGGGTCCACGACGCGTTGGTGTAGCCGATCACGAAGGCGAAGTTCGGCACGCCGTCGAGCATCGCGCCCTTGTAGACGATGTGCTCGTGCGGGTCGAGCTTCTCGCCATCGATGTCGGCGCTCATCCCGCCGAAGAGCTGGAGCTTGAGCCCGGTGGCGGTGATGATGATGTCCGCCTCGAGCTCCTCGCCGCTCGCCAGCTTGATGCCGGTCTTCGTGAACGTCTCGATCTGATCGGTCACGATCGAGGCCTCGCCCTTGCGGATCGTCTTGAACAGGTCGCCGTTGGGCACCATGCACATCCGCTGGTCCCAGGGGTCGTACGACGGCTTGAAATGCGTGTCGACGTCGTAGTCCTTGGGCAGCTGCGCGATGGTCGCCCTCCGGATCCCCTTGCGGATCAGACCGGGCAGCCGCTGGCTGGAGTGGTAGAGCCCGGCCTGCAGGAGGACGTTGCGCCAGCGGGCGATGCCGGCCGCGACGTCGTCGGGCAGGAAGCGACGCATCGTCGAGCCCAGCGGGTCGGTGCGCGGGATGGACAAGATGTACGTGGGCGAGCGCTGCAGCATCGTCACGTGCGCCGCATCCGGAGCCATCGACGGCACCAGCGTCACCGCGGTCGCACCCGAGCCGATCACCACGACGTTCTTGCCGGTGTAGTCGAGGTCCTCCGGCCAGAACTGCGGGTGCACCAGTTGGCCGGCGAAGTCGTCCTGACCCGGGAAGACCGGGGTGTGACCCTCGTCGTAGTTGTAGTAGCCGCTGCAGGACCACAGGAACGATGCGGTGATCGTCAACTCCGCGCCGCCCTGTTCGTACGTCACCGTCCAGGTCGCGGTCTCGGTGTCGAAGGAGGCGTGCTTGGCGTACGCGCCGAAGTGGATCTTGTCGGTGATCCCGTAGTGGTCCGCGGTGTCCTCGACGTACTCCTTGATCTCCGGACCGCCGGCGAGGACGTTGTCGCTGCGCCACGGGCGGAACCGGTAGCCGAGGGTGTTCATGTCGGAGTCGCTGCGGATGCCGGGGTACGTGAACAGGTCCCAGGTGCCGCCGATGGCCTCACGGCGCTCGAGCAGGGCGAACGACTTGCCCGGCAGTTCCTGCACGACGTGCGCGGCCGCACCGATGCCGGAGAGACCGGCACCGATGATCAGCACGTCGACGTGCCCGGCCTGCTGTGCCGGGGCCTTCTTGGTACGCGTCGCTGTCTTCGCCATGACGCCACTTTATTGAACGAGCGTCAACAAGGGCAAGGGGCGACCGCCGTGAGGCCCATCACCCGAGGTCCCGCGGGTCCACCTGCACCCGGATGTGCGGCAGTTTCCGCGCGGAGCGCTCCCCCTGGAACTCACGCAGCGCCCGGGCGAGGTCGGCCCGCCCCGATCGCGGCACCCGGATGACGTAACGCTCCTGGGACTCCTCGCTCGCCCGCTCGTCGACCGGGACGGGGCCGAGCGTCTCGGCGCTCGCGGGCAGCCGCAGCGTCGGCAACGCACTCTCCCACTCCGCCGCGGGAGCGGTGAGGGTGGCGACGGCCGAGGCCGGCGGCAGATGCGCGGACTGGCGGTCGTCGATCTCACGCTCGGCCAGACCGGGGAGGTCCCACCTGACCAATGCCTGCAGAGCAGGCTGACCGGGGTCGCCCACCGCCACCACGCGACCGCCGGCGGCGACGGGGCGGACGAGCGCCGCCGCGTTGGCCCACCGGCGAGCCGCCTCCTCCGCCGCCCGCAGATCGGAGCGGCCCAGGAGCAGCCAGGTGTCGAGCAGGCACACTGCGGCGTAGCCACCCGTCGCGACCGGCTCGGCACCGACCGTCGCCACCACCAGCGCGGGCGTGTCGGGGACCGTGGCCAGCACGCGCTCTCCCGACGAACTGCGCACGACGGCGCCCGGGAACGCCCGGCCGAGCTCCTCGGCAGTGCGTCGGTCACCGAGGACGGGTGCGCGCAGTCCGGCCCCACCGCACTCCGCACAGCGCCAACCGCGTGCCTCGGTGCCGCACCAGGTGCATGCGGGCCCGACGACCGCACCTGCGATCTGCAAAGGCCCGTGACATCGGGCGCACGTCGCCGGGGTCCGGCAGCGGTCGCAGGCCAGTCGCAGGGCGTACCCGGCCCGCGGTGTCTGCACCAGCACCGGTCCGATCGCCAGGCTGTCGCGGATCGCCTCGAACACCTCTTTGGGGAGTCGGGCACCCGCGCCGCCGGGGTCGCGGGCGAGGTCGGCGGCGGTATCGCCGGTCACCGAGACCGCTATCCGCTCGCGCACGGTCGCGCGGGGAGCACGCACGTCGCGAGCCCAGCCGGTGCGGACGAGATACTGCGCCTCCACGCTGCGGGAGTACGCCCCCAGCACGATCGATGCGCCGGCCGACTCCGCACGGGTCAGCAACACCTCGCGGGTGTGTGGATAGGGCGCTCGCGGCTCGTCGTAGAGGTCATCACCGTCATCCCAGATCATCACGGTGCGCAGGCCCGCGACCGGCGCGAAGGCGGCGGCCCGCGTGCCGATCACGATCCGGCGCTGCCCACGGGAGACCGACAAGAACGCGGCGTAGCGCTTGGCGGGCCCCCGGTCGGCCGTGAGCACGACGTGGCACCCAGTGCCCAACCGCGCCGTCAGCGCCTCGTCGAGACGGTCGACGTCACGATGGTCGGGCACGCACGCGAGCACTCCGCCGTCGGCAGCGGCCGCGGCGATGATCGCCTCGGCGAGCAGCGGGGCCCAGTCGTCACCGGGCAGACACGACCACACCGCCCTCGCTGTCGATCCCGCCGCGAGGGAGCTGAGCAGGTCCTGACCGCCGTCGTAGGCCGCCCAGGTCCGTGGATCGGCCACCGCCGTCACCCGAGCCGCGGGCTCCCCGGGGAGTCGCTCGGTCGCCGCATGCCGATTGGGCACGGCCAGCCGAAGCACGTCCGAGCGCGTGCCCGCGTAACGGCGTGCGATCGCGGCGACCAGATCCGCGACCTCCGTCGTGAGCACCGGCTCGGGGCTCACCACGCGCCGCAGCGGTTGCAACCGGTGCTCGGAAGCGGCCACCCGCTCGAGCACGAAACCGTCGACGTCCTGTCCGGCGAAGCGGACCTTGATCCGGGCTCCCGGCACCGCCGTCTCGGCGAACTTCGCCGGCACCGAGTAGTCGAAGGGTCGGTCCAGATGCGCCAGCGACACGTCGACGAGCACCCGGGCCACCGGGTCGACGTCCGCGAGCGCCGTCGGTGGCTTGGCAGGCGTACGTGCCGCGCGCACCTGTGTGCGGACGCGCTCGAGCCCCGGCAGGGCCTCGGGTTGCTCCGCGTCGCTCACCCGGCAGATTCAACCAGCCGGGAGCGACGGTTTCCTCAGACTCCGGCGGCGCGCTTGAGCTCGTCGACCCGGTTGGTCTGCTCCCAGGTGAACTCGGGCAGCTCACGGCCGAAGTGGCCGTACGCCGAGGTCTTGGAGTAGATCGGGCGCAGCAGGTCGAGGTCGGCGATGATCGCCGCCGGCCGCAGGTCGAAGGTCTCGAGGACGGCCTTCTGGATCACGTCCACCGGCACGGTCTCGGTGCCGAAGGTGTCGATGTAGACACCGACGGGCTGGGCCTTGCCGATCGCGTAGGCGACCTGGGCCTCACAGCGCCGGGCCAGGCCCGCCGCGACGACGTTCTTGGCGACCCACCGCATGGCGTACGCCGCGGAACGGTCGACCTTCGAGGGGTCCTTGCCGGAGAACGCGCCGCCGCCGTGACGGGCCATGCCGCCGTAGGTGTCGACGATGATCTTGCGGCCGGTGAGGCCGGCGTCGCCCATCGGGCCGCCGATGACGAACTTGCCGGTCGGGTTGACCAGCAGGCGGTAGCCCTCGGACGGGATGTCGAAGGTGGCCAGGACCGGGTCGACCACGTGCTGTTTGACGTCGGGCTGCAACTGGTTGTCGAGGTCGATGCCGTCGGCGTGCTGGCTGGAGACGACGATCGTGTCGACGCGGACCGGGCGGTCCTCGTCGTCGTACTCGATGGTGACCTGGGTCTTGCCGTCGGGGCGCAGGTAGTCGAGGGTGCCGTTCTTGCGGACCTCGGTGAGCTTCTCGGCCAGACGCTGCGCGATCACGATCGGCAGCGGCATCAGCACCTCGGTGTCGTCGCAGGCGTAGCCGAACATCAGGCCCTGATCGCCGGCACCCTGCTTCTCCATCGCGTCGACCGAGCCGGTGCGGCTCTCGTGCGCGGTGTCCACGCCCTGGGCGATGTCGGGCGACTGCTGACCGAGCGCGATCTGGACACCGCAGGAGTTTCCGTCGAATCCCTTGACCGAGGAGTCGTAGCCGATCTCGAGGACCTTGTTGCGGACCAACTGCGCGATGGGGGCGTACGCCTGGGTGGTCACCTCGCCCGCGACGACGACCAGCCCGGTGGTGAGCAGCGTCTCGCACGCGACCCGGCTGTGCGGGTCCTGCTCCAAGAGCGCGTCCAGGACGGTGTCGCTGATCGCGTCGGCGATCTTGTCGGGGTGCCCCTCGGTCACCGACTCCGAGGTGAAAAGGCGTCCAGTCAAGGTGTCTCCCTAGTGCTTGTGGCGCGGCCGTTCGGCCGTGCTTCCGCCCACCCTAACCGCATCGTCTCAGCGACTGGACAGGCGTCTCAGGTTACGGCGAAGGATTCAGTCTCCCGCGCCCCACAGAGCCGTGACGCGGTCCCAGATGGCGTCGGCGACCGCGTCCTTGGAAGAGCGCGGGACCGAGGACTGCGAACCGTCGCGGCCGAGCAGGATCGCTTCGTTCTCATGCTCGCCGAAGACCTTGCCCCCGCCGACGTCGTTGACGACGAGCAGGTCGCAGCCCTTGCGGGCGAGCTTGGCGCGGGCGTGGTCGAGCACGGAGCCGTTGGCGTCACCGGTCTCGGCCGCGAAACCGACGATGACGGGCCTTTCCGCGGCCATCGCCGCCCTGGCGGAGACCAGGCCGGCGAGGACGTCGGGGTTCTGCTCCAGCTCGATCGGATCAGCCGAGCCGTCCTCGGCCTTCTTGATCTTGGCGTCCTGATACGTCTTCGGCCGGAAATCCGCGGGGGCCGCGGCCATCACCACGGCATCTGCACTCGTTGCCGCCGTGGCCACTGCGTCCTGCAACTCGGCGGTGGTACCGACGCGGACGACCTACACGCCGGCGGGGTCGGCCAGTTCGGTGTTCGCAGCGACGAGGGTGACCTCAGCACCTCGGGCAGCCGCGGTCCGCGCCAGGGCGTACCCCTGCAGGCCGCTGGAGCGG
>DASVMH010000055.1:0-8737 GCA_036384455.1 Marmoricola sp.
CACTGGGGTCGCGCACGGTGACGACGTGGACGCAGCGCAGACCCTCGGCACGCAACGCCTCGACCCAGATGGGGAGCAGCCGGGACATCCGTGGGTCGCCGAGGACCACCAGCGGTGCGTCGGCGTACTCCTCGCGGACGACCGACCGGATCCGCTCGACCCAGCCCTGCCGGGACGGGATCCGGCCGCTGTCGACGTGCTGCCAGCCCGCCCACCAGGAGCCGCTCGCGGAGAGCAACTCGTCGTTGAGCTCGGTGCACGCCCCCGGCTCGGGGCCGCTGGCCGGCAGTGCCGCGCCCAGTGCACCGAGCGACCGCGCGACGGCGGCCGCACCCGATCGATGCATCCCCGTGACGCAGATCGCGGTGCGATGTGATGGGTTTTCGGCGTGCATCGACGCCCCGTCCGACCCCTTTCGGACGTCATCCCCGTGACTGTGACCCTGGTCCCCCCCGGTGGTCAGGCCGGTTTCCATGAATCTATGTGTCCCCTTCGATCGAACCGATCTGGTTCGGAAGCTTAATGGCGAATCGCCGGGTGGGCAGCGTTTCGTTCATTTGGCGGATGGCTCAGTAGGAGTGCGGGACCGTCATCACCGCGCGTACGCGGTCCTCGTCGAACTCCTCCCCGAGCCACTCGAACAGACCCCGCAGCGAGGCGGGATCGTCGACGTAGTCGTCGTAGCGGACCGTGAAGGCGGCCTCGGGGCCGAGCGCCGCCGCGGCCTCGGCCTGCAGCGCCTCGGTCCTGGCGAGCTCGTCGATCGCGTCGTCACGCTCGGCCCACCACTTGCTCTTGGCGACCTGGTCGAGGGAGCGGGTGTTGAAGACGAACTTCGCCCCTGGGAAGAGCTCCTGCAGGAAGCGCAGGTAGTCGATCAGGTCGGGCTGGTTCCACCGGATCTCCTTGAACCCGGTCACCCGGGTGTCCGGCTCCGGGCGCAACAGGGTGTCGATGATCAGCGCGCGGATCGCGGCGCGGGCCCGCTTGCGCGGATAGCCGTCGAACCCGAACCACGGGTGCGTCGACGGGAAGGGCTTCGCCCGGCGCTTGGACTGCGGCTCGTCGACGATCGTCTTGTAGTGGCGGTGCAGCCAGTAGACGGCGCCGGCATTCTCCCCCCGGATCAACCATCCCGGCGTGGAGTGCAGGATCCCGAGGAGCAGCGTCGACCCGCTGCGGCCGTAGGTGACGACGAAGACGTAGGACAGGTCGTCGCGATCCGACGGCCGCGCCCGGCGGCGGGCCTCCCGGCGCAGCTCGTGGTTGGCGGTGGCCAACTCGGCGCGCTCCTGCTCGAGCCGGCGGTAGGGCGGGGTGCGCCGGAGGACGGCACCGACGAGGGAGCGTGGAGAGCGGGGCATGGGGTCGCGCCGAGCCTTCCTGTTGGGGTGGACGCCCGGACGGCGTCGGCACGTCATATTACGGGCAGCGGCGCTCAGCGGTGGTTGAGGTCGGCGACCGCGTCGATGGCGAGGGCGGCGACGGGACGTACGACCGTCTTGCGGCTGCTGCTCTCCACGACCAGCGAGGTGTCCCGACGGCGCTTGAAGATGATCGTGTCGGGCACCACGATGTGCTCCCAGCCCGCATCCATCGACTCGAGGGCGAACTGCCAGTCCTCGAAGCCGACCCCCTCGGAGAGGTCGTTGGAGCCATAGGGCACCTCGAGGTGTGCCTCGCGCGGGGCCACCACCAGGGCGTCGTAGTAGTTGCGGACGTAGAAGTAGTAGGGCGTGAACAGCGGCGAGCTCTGGTCGCGGTTGACCAGCACCGACCGGTCCGCGTCGAAGACGACGTTGACCTCGGGGTGGGCGATCTGGCGGCGGCCCTCCTCCTTGCCGGCCCGGAGCCGGGCGAGCGACGCGGCGAGCCAGTTCTCACTGAAGAGGTCGTCGGCGTCGAGGAACGCGACGAACTCACCCTCTGTGTCGGGGAGCAGCGCGTTGCGGACCCGGCCGAGGTCGCCCTCGTCCATCACCTTGCGCTCCCAGCCGTCGAAGCGCGACTGCGCGAAGAAGTCGGTGGTCGCCGGGGTCGCGCGGTCCAGGGAGATCACCCGCTGCACCGTGTGGCCCTGCTGCTCGGCGGCCCCGATCGCGGCCTCGGCCGAGCGCATCGTTGGCCCGCAGACCAGGGTCTCGTCGTGGACGGTGACGATCACGGTCAGATCAGTGCTCATCGGTGCCGACCTCTCCGAAGAGGACGCGCGCGGCGTGCTCGGCGTAGGCCTGCTCGGTGCGCTCCTCCAGCAACCGCTCACGCAGCGCCAGCGCCTTGCTGCGGGCCTGCTCGGGGTCGGCGAGGATCGCGCGCAGGGCCTGTTCGTAGGCGTCGGCGCCCTCGGTCTCGGGGATCGGCCAGGACAGGTCAGGATCGAGCAGCTCGCCGGTGCCGCCGACGAGGGTGCCCACGATCGGCACACCGGTCATCGCCACCTCCAGCAGCTGGCTCGGGACGCCGTCCCAGGCCGAGGTGTAGAGCCAGGCGTCGGCCCGGCCGAGCTCGAGGTCGGTGATGTGGGCGTAGCGGCCCTCCAGCGTCACGTTGGCCGGCACCGCCCCGAAGTCGGGGCCGTCGAGGACCTCCTCGCCCCACAGCCGGAAGTCGACGTCGGGCAGCTGCCGGGCGATCTGCAGCACCAGGTCGATGCGCTTCTGCCGGTCCCAGCGCCCCGCCCAGAAGACCTGCGGCCGAGCGCCCTTGCCCGCGGCCGGGTCACGGACCGCGACCGGCAGCGAGCCGTCGACGGGAGCCGCGAAGACGTGCATCCGCTCGGCGTACGCGTCGGGGAACAGGTGCCGCTCCTGCAGCCAGTCGATCAGGAAGTGGCTGTCGCAGACGACGCCCGCGACCTTCTCGAAGTGGCGGTAGAACGTGCGCATCGGATAGCCGACCCAGGTGCCGCGCGCGGTCTGCTCGTTGCAGAAATACATGAGGAACACCCGCTGGTCACTGGTGAGGACGGTGCCGTAGGGGGTGAGCGCCTCATAGAGCAGCTTGGAGTTGATGTTGATCAGCGTCTCGGCGCGCAGCGAGCGGATCAGCTCGACCAGGGTCCGTTGCCGCAACTCCGAGGAGAGGCCGGTGGTGGCGCCGGCGAAGTCGATCTCGCGGACCCCCTCGGGATAACGCCCCTCCGGGGATGCCCCGCCCTCGTCGGTGTGGATCACCACGATGTCGGCCGGGTCGACGACCGACTGCAGCGCGTGCGCGAGGTGCCCCTCGACGCGTCGCCCGCCGCCCCACCGGGGCCGGTTGATCACGAACACCAGCCGGGCGCGGCGGTGACCGGCGGCCTCCTGGCACTGGTGCAGCGCGGCCACCTGCTGGACCACGCCGGGGTTGGTGAAGGGCGCCAGCTTGGGCCGGGCGATCTCGGCCCAGGCGTCGCCGATCATCGGCTCGATCTCGGCGGCCTTGGCGAACATCTCCCCCAGGGTGCCGGCGACCATGCGGTCGCGCAGGCTGGACCGTTCGGCCGACAGGCGCTCGACGACCTCGGCGGTCGAGAGGCCCAGGACGCCGGCCATCTCCTGTATGCCGGGTGCGGGGTCGGCGATCTCGCCGGCGGCGCGGCCGCGCTTGAGCCAGGCGACGTAGGGGTGGTCGCGACCGACCGTGCGCTCCGGATAGTGCGTGACGTAGCCGCGGGTGGAGAAGTTGACGTCGGGGTTGGCCTTCGCCATCGGGCCCTCGGCGAGGTAGGAGCCGATCGGGTCGCTCAGCGGTGCGGTCAGGGCGTCCTTGGCGTGCAGGAGATAGAGCGGCACGTCGAAGTGCTCACGCACCAGGTCGTAGTCGGGGTCGACCCCGCGCGGCCGGTGCAGTCGTCGCGCCTGCGCGATCGCCGCATCCATCGCCGGGCCGAGGTTGGTCGTGGCGGGCTCTTGGGCCTCCGCAGACTCTCGGGCCTCGACGGGCTCTCGGGTCGCGTCAGGCGCGACCACCGCGGCGGTCCCGACCGGCTCGACCACCGCGGGGGTCGCCGGAGCGGGGCGGTCGAGCAGGGCACGCTTGGCACGACCCAGACGACCGCGCACCCGGGCGAGGGTCGACCGGGCGGGCACCGGCGGCGGTGGCACCGTCGCGCCGACGACGTGACGCGATCCCGCGAGCGGGTGCTCGGCCGGGGTGACGGTCTCCAGCCACTCCCAGGCCGAGGCGCCCTCGACGTTGTAGGCGTCGTTGATGAGCGGGGTCCACACCTGCGGCGAACCGGGCTGGGGCGCCTTCCCCGAATCCTTGTCGGCCCGGAAGTCGGCGATCGCGCGCTGCCGGCGCTCAGCGATCAGGCTGGTCGGGCTGGAGGCGGTGCGCACGACGTCGAAGCGGCTGCGCCAGTCGTCCATGATCGCGGCATCGCCGGGGCGTACGTCGTCCTCCGCCCAGCGCCGCATGATCCGATAGACCTGACGTACCTCGGGCGGGACCGCGCCCTCGGCGTGGGCGAGGCTGGGCTCGAGGAACTCCCCCACCTCGGCGGCGACGTCGTCGTAGGCGACCGGCCAGGTGATGTCGAGGGTCTGCGAGATCCGCTCGGCCTCGATCCGCCATCGGGTGAGGAGATGGCCGAACGCCACGAAGACCCGTGGTTGGGCGCGGGTGAACAACTCGGCGTCGAGCATGTGCGCGAGCCACGAGAGGGTGGAGACCTTCGCGTCGAGACCGTTGCGGCGCGCGAGGGAGCCGGCCGCGTGCGCGGGGTTGCGCAGGCACACGACGTGGGTGGTGCGGTAACCCTCCTGCTCGAGCGCGTCGGTCCAGATCGGCAGCAGCCGGGAGACACGGGGATCCTTCATGACCAGCAGGTCGCTGCCGGAATACTCCTCGCGGATCACCGTGGCCGCCTCGCCGACCAGCCGGGCGTGCTCGTCGGGCGTGTGCCGGATCGCCTGCCAGCCGCCCCACCAGGACCCCGCGTCGGTGATGATCTGCTGGTTGAGGTCGACCACGCGGCGGCCCTCCCAGAAGCCGCGCTCGTTGTCGTCGGGGCGACCCTCGATGAGGTTCTCGGGCAGACCCGCCCCGACGAAGGACAGCATCCGGGTCAGTGCGGAGGTCCCGGAGCGATGCATGCCGCTGACCACCACGGCGGTCTTCGTGGCCGGCGACGTCGCGGGCTCGGTGGTGCTCAACAGTCGCACCTTCTCCTCGGGCTCCTGGGGTGGGTCGTGGAAGCGCTCACGCGGGCTGCTGTGCGGCGAACCACTCCCAGGTGCGGGCGATCCCCTCGTCGAGGGGTGTGGTGGGGTTGAAGCCCAACTCGTTGCGGGCCTTGTCGATCTCGCACCAGGTGCGGTGCACCTCCCCCGCGCGGAAGTCCTCATAGACGACGTCGAGCTCGCGCCCGGTCACCGTGCGCATCAGGTCGAGCAACTCGTTGACGGTGGTCGGCGAACCGCTGCCCAGCTGGAACGAGCCGGCACCGTCGCCCTCGACGGCGACACGGATGCCCTCCACCAGATCGCCGACGTAGAGGAAGTCGCGCGCCTGGGAGCCGTCGCCGTAGACGATCAGCGGCTTGCCGGCCAGCACCTGCTTGAAGAAGTGCGCGACGACCGAGCCCTTGTGGAAGGAACGGGGGCCGTAGATGTTGGAGAAGCGGAGCGCGGCACCGCGGACGCCGAACGCGCCGGTGTAGGCGCTGAGATAACCCTCGAGCATCAGCTTCGAGGCGCCGTACGGGGACGTCGGCTGCGCCGCCATCCGCTCGTGGACCGGCGGCGGCACGTCGCCGACGATCGCGCCACCCGTGGAGGCCGCGACGACGCGGCCGACCCCGAGCTCGCGGCAGCCCTCCAGGACGTTGAAGGTGCCGATCACGTTGTTGTCGAAGTTGTTGGCGGGGTCCTCGATGCTGTCCATCACGCGGGTGTCCGCGGCGAGGTGGACGACGGCGTCCTGGCCCTCGAGGGCGGTGCGTACGTCGTCGGGTCGGCGCAGGTCACCGGGGATGAAGCGGACCCGGTCGAGGTCGAGATTGGCCCGGTCGCCGAGGCTCTCGTTGTCGATGACCGTCACGGCGTAATCGCCTGCGTTGAGCAGGTGCTCGACGAGGTGCACCCCGATGAATCCGGCCCCTCCGGTGATCAGGACGTTCTTCATGGGTGCCGGAAGTCTCCTCGGTCGGTGGCGGGACGCCCACAGTGTAGTCAGCACGCTCCCCGGCCACCGCACCACGCGCCGCGTACGGTGCGGTGCGCGCCTTCGACGACCGTGCGGAGTAACGTGACCGTCGTCGTTCGGGCGACTCTCTCGGAGGTTTCATGGCAATGCCCACGCAGCTCAACAAGCGCAAGATGATCAGGGAGCACGTCACCGGCAAGACCTTCGTCGACGTCGGTGGCCTGTGGGGCACCAAGGGCGAGATGGTGACCACTGCCGCCGCCGGTGGTGCCAGCGCGCTGACGATGGCCGACGTGCAACCGCTCGGCAACATGTGGTGGCAGAAGTTCGAGGCGTGGTGCGCCGAGAAGGAGGTCACCGGCTGCCAGGAGCTCAACGTCGACATCTGCGACCCGCAGTCGACGGCGACCATCGGCACCTACGACATGGTGCACTGCGCCGGGGTGATGTATCACGTCGCCGACCTCTTCCAGTTCGTCAGCAACCTGGTCTCGGTGACGCGCGAATACCTCGTGCTCTCCAGCGTCGTGATGCCCGACGAGATGCAGACCTCGGCCGGGAACCTGACCTTCGGTCCCGACCATGCGTACCTCTCCCCCGTCCTCGCCGGGGACAACAAGGCCGTCGTGCTGCAATACCTCGCCGACCACAACCTCACGGCGGGCGGGCTCAACCAGGACGCGCCCTATTTCGCCGACGGCAAGCCGCGCACCGGCCCGTGGTGGTGGCTCTTCTCGGGGTCGTTCATGGCCAACGTCGTGCGGCTCCACGACATGGAGGTCATGGCCGAGGGGGCGACCCCCAACGGCCTCGGCTACACCGTCTTCGCGCGCCTGAACAACCCGAAGAACTGAGCGATCAGAGGTACTGCCCCGTGTTGGGGACGGTGTCGATGGAGCGGCCCGGCTCGGTGCCCTGCTTGCCGGTGATGAGGGTGCGGATGAACACGATCCGCTCGCCCTTCTTGCCGGAGATGCGGGCCCAGTCGTCGGGGTTGGTGGTGTTGGGGAGGTCTTCGTTCTCCTTGAACTCGTCCACGCACGCCTGGAGCATGTGCTGCACGCGCAGCCCGTGCTGGTCGTGGTCGATGAGCTCCTTGATCGCCATCTTCTTGGCGCGGTCGACGATGTTCTGGATCATCGCGCCGGAGTTGAAGTCCTTGAAGTAGAGGACCTCCTTGTCGCCGTTGGCGTAGGTCACCTCGAGGAAGCGGTTCTCCTCGGACTCGGTGTACATCCGCTCGACGGTGGCGCGGATCATCGCGTCGACGCAGGCCTTGCGGTCGCCGCCGAACTCGGCGAGGTCGTCGGCGTGCAGCGGCAGCTCGGGGACGAGGTACTTGGAGAAGATGTCGCGTGCGGACTCGGCGTCGGGGCGCTCGATCTTGATCTTCACGTCGAGGCGGCCGGGCCGCAGGATCGCCGGGTCGATCATGTCCTCGCGGTTGGAGGCGCCGATGACCAGGACGTTCTCGAGCAGCTCCACACCGTCGATCTCGCTGAGCAGCTGGGGAACGATGGTGTTCTCGACGTCGGAGGAGACCCCCGAGCCGCGGGTGCGGAACAGGGAGTCCATCTCGTCGAAGAAGACGATGACGGGGGTGCCGCTGCTGGCCTTCTCACGGGCGCGCTGGAAGACCAGCCGGATGTGGCGCTCGGTCTCCCCGACGTACCTGTTGAGCAGCTCGGGGCCCTTGATGTTGAGGAAATACGATTTTGCCTCGCCGTTCTTGCCCTGGCGGGCGGCGACCTTCTTGGCGAGGCTGTTCGCGACCGCCTTGGCGATCAGGGTCTTGCCGCAGCCCGGAGGGCCGTAGAGGAGCACGCCCTTGGGCGGCTTGAGCTGGTGCTCCTTGAACATCTCGGGATAGAGGTACGGCAGCTCGACGGCGTCCTGGATCGCCTCGATCTGGGCGCCGAGACCGCCGATCGACTCGTACGCGATGTCGGGGACCTCTTCGAGGATCAGCTCCTCGACCTCGGACTTGGGCACCCGCTCGTACACGTGGCCCGAGCGGCCGTCGAGCAGCAGCGAGTCGCCGGCGCGCAGGGTCTGGTCGCGCAGCGGCTCGGCGAGACGGACCACCCGCTCCTCGTCGGCGTTGGCGATCACCAGGGCGCGCTCACCGTCGGCGAGGAGCTCCTTGAACATCACGACCTCGCCGAGGGATTCGTACTCCAGGGCGGCGACGACGTTGAGGGCCTCGTTGAGCATCACCTCCTGGCCGCGGCGCAGCTCCTCGGCGTTGACCGCCGGGCTGACGTTGACACGCAGCTTGCGGCCGCCCGTGTAGACGTCGACCGAGTCGTCCTCGTTGCGCTGCAGGAAGGTGCCGAAGCCGGTCGGCGGCTGCGCGAGCCGGTCGACCTCCTCCTTGAGGGTGATGATCTGGTCGCGGGCCTCGCGCAGGGTCTCGGCGAGGCGCTCGTTCTGGGAAGTCACCGCGGCGAGCGAGCGCTGGGTGTCGGCGAGCCGGGAGTCGAGGTCGCGGGCCGAGCCGGGGCGATCGACGAGCCGGCGGCGCAGCTCGGTCACCTCCGCCTCGAGGAAGGACACCTGGTTGCGCAGCGCCTCGGCATCCGGCCCGAAGGCGTGCCCATGGTCACGT
>DASVMH010000056.1:0-8841 GCA_036384455.1 Marmoricola sp.
GAGCCGACGCAGCCGGCGAGCGGCCGCTCGGCGTACGCCCTCGGGCTCGGCATCGTCCGCAAGGGTCCGGCGGAGCTCCGCGACGATCCCGGCGAGGGAGAGCGAGCGGGGAGGACGTCCGTGCCGGTGCGCCGGGGCCAGCGCGTCGCCACACAGGTCGCCGAGGAATCGGCTCGGCTGCTCGCCGTCATCGTCGGAGGAGGCGACGGCCGTGACCACGAGTCGCCGGCGCGCGCGGGTGCACGCGACGTAGAACAGCCGACGTTCCTCGGCGAGCAACTCGCGCAGGGTCGTCTTCTCCGCGAGGCCGTCGTGGCTGATCCGGTCGGTGTCGAGCAGGCTGGAGCGGCGGCGCAGGTCGGGCCAACTGCCCTCCTGGACGTGGGTGGCAACCACCAGCGTCCATTCCAGGCCCTTGGACCGGTGCGCGGTGAGCAGTCGTACGGCGTCGCCGCGGACCCCTCGGTCTGCCAGCGTGTCGGCCGGGATCTGCTGGGCCTCGAGCCCGTCGAGGAACGCTGCGATCCCGGTGTGCCCCTGTTGCTCCTCGGCACGCGCCGCGGTCTCGAAGAGGGCGACGATGGCGTCGAGGTCACGGTGGGCGTAGCGGGCACCGGTGCCACCGCGCTCGGTGGCGGCCCGCAGTCGCTCCGGCCACCGGGTGCCCGACCACAGGGACCACAACACCTCCTCGGCGGTGCCGCCGTCGGCGAGACGGTCCCGGCCATCCCGGAGGAGGCGAGCGAAAGCACCGACACGCGCAGCGGCCGACAGGTCGATGCCGTCGGTGGCCGTGGGTTGCCGTAGGGCATCGCACAAGGCGTCGGTCGAGGGTCGCACCACCCCTGCGCGGTGATCGCGTTGCCGCAACGCCCGCGCAAGGGCTCGGACCTCGGTGACGTCGAGCCCACACAGCGGAGAGACGAGCAGGGCGTGGGCGGCGTCCGGATCGAGGGCGTCGGGGTCCGCGACGGCACGCATCGCGGCGAGGAGCGGCAGGACGGCAGGCTCGCGGACCAGTGGCGTCTCGTCGGCGCTGACCTCGACCGGGACTCCGGCGGCGACCAGCGACCGCCGCAGCGTCGGGATGGCGCTACGCCCGGATCGGACCAGCACCGCCATCTGCGACCACGGCACGTCGTCCTCGAGGTGCGCGCGACGAAGCAGATCGGCAACCCCTTCGACCTCGGCGCGCTCGGTGTCGAACGTGAGCACCTCCACCACGTCCTCGACGGCGGCGTCGAGCACCTGCGGTGACCCGAAGGTCGTCCGCTGCTCGGCGGGGATGCTCCCCGGCATGCCGATGCGGTGGGCGATCCGTTGCGATGCCGTCAAGATGCGTGTCCCGAACCGACGCGTCGTGGCCAACACGACCACGTCGGCCGGCGCACCAGACGCGGACGGGAACTGGTGCGGGAAGTCGAGGATGCCGCCCACATCGGCACCCCGGAAGGCATAGATCGACTGGTGCGGGTCCCCCACGACGACCAGATCGCGTCCGTCGCCCGCGATGGCCTGCAGGAGCGCCACTTGGCTGGGATCGGTGTCCTGGTACTCGTCGACGAACACCGCGGTGAACTGTCGGCGAAGGTCGGCCCGCGCCGGGTGGTCGGGCTCCTGAAGCATCCCGACCGCGTCGGCGATCAGGGTCGAGTAGTCCAGAGCGTTGAGGTTGCCCAGCACCCGGTCGTACGTCTCCATGAATTCCGCGGCCGCCCGAAGGTCGTCGCGTCCGAGAGCGATCGCGACGTCGTGCAACCGCTGCGACCCGAGACCGCGCTCGGTCGTCCGCGCCATCAGCTCGCCGAGCTCGCGCGCGAACCCGCGGGTGCCGACCGCGGCCTTCAGTTGGCGGGGCCACTGGATGGCGTCAGGGCCGTCGAGCAGGCCCCGCACGATCACGTCCTGCTCGGCGGCACTGAGTAATCGCATCGGCTCGGTGTAGAGGTCCGGCGAGGAGTACTTACGCACCAGGGCGTACGCGAACGAATGGAACGTCGCGGTCATCATGGCGCCCGTGGTGCGCCCCAACCGGGCGCTGACCCGATCGCGCAACTGCTCGGCCGCCTTGCGGCTGAAGGTCAGGGCGAGGATCGAGTCGGGCGCTGCGCCGCGGCGATCGACCCGGTCGACGATCGCCTCGACGAGGGTCGTGGTCTTGCCGGTGCCCGGGCCGGCGAGGACCAACAGCGGTCCTGCGGAGTGATCGACGACGCGCTGCTGGGCCTCGTCGAGCTCAGGCGGGGGTGCCGGCGCCCGGACCGATGCGAGGCGGTAAGCGGGCGCTGATGACACGACACCACCTCAGCACACCGCCCCGACACTAGATCGGTGGTCGGGCCTCTCGAGACCAAAATGGACGAAGGGCCCTCGCAAGTATGAGTTGCAAGGGCCCTTCTAAGTGACCGGGATGGTGACGCCTCCAGTCGATGCACTCCTCGACTCCGATCCCCGACCCTGCGTCACCCAGGTTCGGCGGTGAGTTGCCCCACCGTACGGATCCTCGTCTCCGAGCCATCCCGCTCTCCCCGAAGGGATCGCGTGAGAGATTTCTATGCCAACCGCCAACCCCTTGGCAAGGGGTTTTCCCAACTATTCTTGAGAATTCTCGCCCCACGGCGTGTCGTCCACAGAGACGGGCATCCGTCCACAGACAAACCGGTCAATCCACAATTCAATCCACCGGTGCCTGTGGAAAACTCGAGCTCAGTACGACGGCTGTGAGGGGTCGATCTGGTTCACCCAGGCGACGATCCCGCCACCGACGTGGACCGCATCGGAGTAGCCGGCGCCCTTGAGCACCGCCAGTGCCTCCGCCGAGCGCACCCCGCTCTTGCAGTGCACGACCACCTGGGTGCCGGAGTCGATGGACGGCAGCTGCTCCAGCGCGGCCCCGCTGAGGAACTCGCCCTTGGGGATCAGCACCGAGCCCGGGATCTGGTTGATCTCGTACTCGTTCGGCTCGCGCACGTCGACCAGCACGAAGTCACGGGTGCCTTCCTCACGCTCCTTGAGCATGTGCTCGAGTTGCACCACCGAGATGGTCGAGTCAGCGGCCGCGTCAGCCGCCTCCTCGGAGACCGCACCGCAGAAGCTGTCGTAGTCGATGAGCTGGGTGACCGTCGGGTTGTCGCCGCAGAGCGCGCAGTTCGGGTCCTTGCGGACACGGAGCTTGCGGTACTCCATCTCGAGTGCGTCGTAGATCATCAGCTGCCCGACCAGCGGGTCGCCGATGCCGGCGAGCAGCTTGATCGCCTCGTTGACCTGGATCGAGCCGATGCTCGCGCAGAGCACGCCCAGCACGCCGCCCTCGGCGCAGGAGGGCACCATGCCCGGCGGCGGCGGCTCGGGGTAGAGGCAGCGATAGCACGGGGCAGCGGCGAGCCGCTCGGCGTACTGCTCGTCGGCGCCGCCCCATGCGTTGACCTTGGGCGCGAAGACCGAGGCCTGGCCGTCGAAGCGGTAGATCGAACCCCAGATGTACGGGATGCCGAGGAAATAGGCCGCATCGTTGACCATGTAGCGGGTCGCGAAGTTGTCGGTGCCGTCGACGATCAGGTCATAGCCCCGGAAGACGTCCATCACGTTGTCGTTGTCGAGGCGGCCCTCGTGGAGCACCACGTTGATCAACGGGTTGATCTCCGCGATCGACTCCTTGGCGGAGAGCGCCTTGGACTTACCGATGTCGCTCTGGCCATGGATGACCTGGCGCTGGAGGTTGGACTCGTCGACCTCGTCGAACTCCGCGATGCCGAGCGTGCCGACGCCGGCCGCGGCCAGGTAGAGCAGCGCCGGGCTGCCCAGCCCGCCGGCACCGATGACGAGGACCTTGGCGTTCTTCAGCCGCTTCTGGCCGGTCATCCCGACGTCAGGGATGATCAGGTGACGGCTGTAGCGGCGCACCTCGTCGACGCTGAGTTCTGCGGCGGGTTCGACCAGGGGTGGCAAAGACACGGTTTCTTCCTCGATCTCGGGCTGGTGACGGGCGACCATCACGGTCAATGGTGCCAACACCGGTGTGCGGCCCGGTGTTCCCGTCCGCAGATCGGGCGCCCGACCCGACGGTTCGGACATTTACGAAACCAGGCGTGAGGGGGATAATTCCGAGATTGCGTACTTCGGGGGCGAATTGCCGGAGGCAACCATGGACCAGCCCATGCGATCAGCGGCAACCACGATCGGGCGCCGCCGCCTGCTTGCGGGGGGCGCGGGTGCCGCCGCCCTAACTGCGGATGCCGTCCTCACCGCGGGGTCCGCAGCGGCGAGCCCCCAGGTCCCCGTGCCCCCGGGCAGCGACGTGAAGAAGGGGCTGGCGACGGCGGACGATACAAGCACCGACGACTTGGTCGACGGCCTCGTCTACCGCACGGCGTCCATGTACGACTTCTTTCCCTTCGCCGCCACCGGCCAGCGGCAGTGGGGCGGCGAAGGGGTCTACTCCTCCAACACGGCCGGCGCGATGCGCGCCACGGTCATCCCCCCGCCCGGCGCGACCCTGACGGACGTCCAGTTCTGGGTCTACAACAACTCCGGCTCCGCCGCGAGTGGGGACGTGCTGAGGTTCACCCCCGGCGCCGGGACGATGACCAACGTCGGGTCGGTGTCGATCCCCTCCACCGGGACCATCTCGGTCGCCCGGGCAGTCATCAGCGCGACGACGTCCGGGCCGTACCCCGTAGGCACCGTCCTGATGGCCAGTGTCACCACGCCCCTTGACGGCACGGTGCAGGTCAACGCAGCCCGATTCGGGTTCGCGAGTGGGGCCGGCACCATCGGGCTGCTGGCGTCGCCGGTCCGCGTCTACGACAGTCGGCAGACCACGAAGCTCGCGAAGTTCGAGACCAGGACCATCACGTTGCCGGCGGCCAACGTCGCGCCCGGCACGACCGGGGTGCTGCTCAACATGACCGCCATGACGCCGGCGGGGGCGGGCGCGCTGAAGGTGTGGTCGGCCGCCGTGACCGGGCCCTCGACCACGACCCTGAATTTCGCCAACGGGTCGATCGCCAACGCGTTCATCGCCGGGATCAGCGCGAGCCGCCAGATCAAGGTCCACACCACCCAGGCGGTGCACATCACGATCGACCTGACGGGCACGGTCTCCTGATCGCTCGGACGTCGCGGACGGTTGCTCGCGGGGCCGCACACCGCGTTTTGTAGGCTGCGCAGCGTGACGACGACCGACCGCAACGGCGAGGACGTGCCGGCATCGAGTGGCACGCCTCCGCGCGGCGTACGCCTGCCACGACGTGCCCGGCGGGTGCAACTTCTCGGTGCAGCCCTGGAGGTCTTCGTCGCGCAGGGCTATCACGCTGCCGCGATGGACGACATCGCCGAACGGGCGGGCGTATCGAAGCCCGTGCTCTATCAGCACTTCCCCGGCAAGCTCGAGCTCTACCTGGCACTGCTCGACCAGTCCTGCGACCAGATCATCGACTCGTGCGCGAAGGCGCTGGAGTCGACCGAGGACAACAAGCAACGCGTCGGCGCGACGATGCGGGCGTTCTATGAGTACGTTGCCAGCGCCGAGGGCGCCTTCCGGCTCGTGTTCGAGTCCGACCTCACCAACGAGCCGGCCGTACGCGAGCGCGTCGATCAGGTGACGTCGCGCTGCGCGGAGCTAATCGCCCCGTTGATCCACGACGACACCGGACTGCCGGACGAGCACTCCCGGCTGCTCGCCGTCTCCCTCGTGGGAATGGGTCAGGTCTCGGCGCGGTTCTGGCTCGACGAGCAGATGCACGAGAACGCCGGCATCGACCAGCGCCTTGCCGCCGAACTCATCGCCGGCCTCGCCTGGCGCGGCATCGGCGGCTATCCCCGCAACGACTAGTCCATCCTCATCACGAACACCAGGAGGTCTCCGCAATGGAGGTCAAGATCGGCGTCCAGAACGCCGCCCGCGAGCTGAGCATCGACGTCGACCTGGATGCCGACGCGGTCGAGGCCGCCGTCGCCAAGGCCCTCGAGGGCGGTGTCCTCGCCCTCTCGGACAGCAAGGGCCGTCGCCTCGTCGTGCCCGGCGACAAGCTGGCCTACGTCGACGTGAGCACGACGATCTCGGGGACGGTCGGCTTCCGCTCCTGAACATCGCCTGAAAATTCCCGCCTCCGGTTACGCATGATCGGGGCCCATCTGGGTCATGATGAGTCAGGTGTGACGCACTCGGACGCGTCCCGGATGGAAGGAACAGCAATGCTCTGGACAATCATCGTGACGATCGTCGGAGGCGTCATCATCGGTCTCCTGGGCCGCATGGCCGCCCCCGGCTCCAACAAGATCGGCTTCGGTCTGACCATCGTGTGCGGCATCGTCGGCATGATCGTGGGCAGCTTGGTCTACTACGGGATCTTCAAGCTCTCCGGATCCGCACAGCACTACATGGACGCCCACCCGAACAGCAGCAGGTACGGCTGGGACAACACCACCAAGGGCATCGACTGGTGGCGCCATGTCTGGCAGGTCGTGGTCGCCGCCATCGCCGTCGTCCTGGCGACGAGCCTGACGGGCAAGAAGAAGTCCGCGTAGGAATCACGGTCGACTGACCCCACCGGGCGAGATCACCCGCCACTTCCGGGCAATTGTTGGGTTGTGACGACGTCTCATCGCAGATGTTCGTCACAACCCGACAATTGCCCGTTTACGACGCGAGGCCCAGTTCCGCCATCCGCTGGGTGTGGTTCTCGGTGAGACGGGAGAACATCCGCGTCATCGCCGC
This sequence comes from Marmoricola sp., assembly GCA_036384455.1. Taxonomy (GTDB): domain Bacteria; phylum Actinomycetota; class Actinomycetes; order Propionibacteriales; family Nocardioidaceae; genus Marmoricola. The sequence continues at coordinate 6,719 of DASVMH010000056.1, forward strand.
CAGGTCGAGGCCCGGGCGATCGATGCCTCCCGCGAGCAACGCAGCGAGCGAGTCACGCTCGGCAGCGACGCGCTGCGCCTGGGACAGCGCCTCCCCCATCAGCCGCCGTCCCCACAGGGCCAGCCGGCCGCCGACTCGAGGGTCGGCGGCGATCGCCCGGCGGACCTGTTCGACGACGAAGTCGGCCTGCCCCGCGTCCTGCAACGACGCGAGCACCAGGTGGCGGGTGTCGGCGTCGATGAACGCCGCGATCTCGCGGTAGAAGTCCGCGGCGAGCCCGTCGCCGACATAGGCCTTCATGAGGCCCTCGAGCCAGTCGCTGGGCGCCGTCGCCGCGTGGAACACGTCGAAGGCCTTGTGGAACGGATCCATCGCGGCGACCGGGTCGCCGCCGAGCTCGGTGATCCGGTCCAGCAGGGGCTGCACATGACCGAACTGGACGCTGGCCATCGCGCTGAGCGCGATCTTGTCCGCCAGCGTCGGGGACAGTTTCGCGTCGTCGACGAGCCGCTCGAAGGCGGAGAGCTCGCCGTACGCGATCGCACCCATCAAATCGATCACCGCGGCGCGGTACGCGGGATCATCGATGGCGTGCGAGTCGCTCGTTTGGCTCATAGGCAGAGATTACCGATACGATGGGCTCTGACTGAGCGGCTGCCCAGGGCCCTGAACCTGAGGTGGGCGGCCGCGTGGGACACCGGAAAGACCGTGGTGCCGCCGATGTAGCAGGGCCCACCTTTCCGACCCATATGCGGCCCGTACGAACACGGACGCACCCACAGACAGGCAAGACCCTGACCACCTTCAGAGAACTCGGGGTGCTCCCCGAGATTTGCGACGCGCTCGAGCGCGTGAACATCACCACCCCGTTCGCCATCCAGGAGATGACCCTCTCGGTCGCTCTCATGGGCACCGACCTGATCGGCCAGGCCCGCACCGGCACCGGCAAGACCCTCGCCTTCGGCATCCCGGTCCTGCAGCGCTCGGTCGCACCGCACGACCCGGACTACGCCGAGGTCGAGCAGGGCAAGCCGCAGGCCCTGGTTGTCGCGCCGACCCGTGAGCTGGCGCTGCAGGTCTCGGGCGACCTCGCCCTCGCCGGCGCCGACCGCGGTATCCGGGTGCTGACGGTCTACGGCGGCGTGCCGTACGAGCCGCAGCTCGAGGCACTCGAGACCGGCGTCGACGTCGTCGTCGGGACGCCCGGACGCCTCATCGACCTGATGAACCGCCGTGCCCTGGACATCTCCCACGTGAAGAGCCTGGTGCTCGATGAGGCCGACGAGATGCTCGACCTCGGCTTCCTTCCCGACGTGGAGAAGCTGCTCGCGAAGACACCGGAGACCCGGCAGACGATGCTGTTCTCGGCGACGATGCCGGCCGCGATCGTCGCGCTCGCGCGCACCCACATGCGGCACCCGATGAACATCCGCGCGGAGTCCTCCTACGAGAACGCCACCGTGCCCGCGACCGCACAGTTCGTCTACCAGGCGCACGACCTCGACAAGCCCGAGATGCTCGGGCGCCTGCTGCAGGCCGAGAACGCCGAGCTGATGATCGTCTTCACCCGCACCAAGCGGCAGGCGCAGCGCATCGCCGACGATCTGACCGAACGCGGCTTCAAGTCCAGCCCCCTGCACGGCGACATGTCGCAGGTCGCTCGGGAGAAGGCGCTGACGAAGTTCCGCGAGGGCAAGCTCCAGGTCCTGGTGGCGACCGACGTGGCCGCACGCGGCATCGACGTCAGCGGTGTCACCCATGTCGTGAACTACACCTGCCCGGAGGACGACAAGACCTACGTCCACCGGATCGGCCGCACCGGCCGCGCGGGTGCCAGCGGCGTGGCGATCACCTTCGTCGACTGGGCCGACCTGCACCGCTGGAAGCTGATCAACAAGGCGCTCGACCTGCCGTTCGACGACCCGGCCGAGACCTACTCCAGCTCCGAGCACTTCTTCCACGACCAGGGCATCGCCCCGGGCACCAAGGGCCGCGTCGTCCCCGAGGGGACCATCAAGGTCGACCGTCCGCATCGCGGCCAGCGCTCGGGTGGCCGCGGCGGCGCCCGCTCCGGTTCGGGCGATCGCAACCGCTCCGGCGCCGGGTCGCGGAATCGTAGCGGC
>DASVMH010000057.1:0-1757 GCA_036384455.1 Marmoricola sp.
GAGGATGTGCCGGATCGAGGAGTCGAAGAGGGGGTCGTACGCCGGCAGGATCGCGCCTCCGGGGATGCCGAAGATATCGGTGACGCCGACATGCTCCAGGGACTTGATCAGGCTCTGCGCACCGGTGACCGAGTCCGTGCCGGTGCTCGGCTCCTGCTCGATTCCGCGTTGCTCGCTCATCGTCTCCCTACTCCTGCTTCGACCAACAAAAAACCCCTCGAGCCGGTTGGCAGGCGAGGGGTCGGCGTGTGTGTGTCGCGGCTAGTTGCCGTCACCCACGCGCCGGGTGCGTACGAGGATCGTCTGACGCATGGGGAACAGCATGCCCCCGGCCCCGCCGAGGCTCAACTCAGTCTCCCACGCGTCTTACGAGTTGGGACACCGGTCCCGTGATTCGGGCGCACGTCGTCGATCAGCCGACCCGCGTGGCGCGGATCTCGCCCAGTGAGCGCACCTGGTGGCCGGCTGCGTCGAAGTTGGACGGGTCCAGCCAGGCGTCGTACGCCGAGCGCAGCGCCGGCCATTCGGCATCGGTGATCGAGAACCAGGCGGTGTCGCGATTGCGGTCCTTGTAGACCAATGCCTGCCGGAAGATCCCCTCCGAGGTGAAGCCGAGCCGCAGCGCCGCCGACCGCGAGGCGGCATTGAGCGCGTCGCACTTCCACTCGTATCGGCGGTACCCGAGGTCGTCGAAGACATGGCGAGCCATCAGGAACATCGCCTCGGTCGTCACGACGGTGCGCTGGATGACCGCGTCGAAGCTCAGCCCGCCGACCTCGACGCTGCCCGCCGAGGGGTCGCAGCGTAGGTAGCACGCGATCCCGGCCGCCCGTCCAGCGCGAGGACCACGGAGCGGCACGAGTGCGTGCGGGCTCCACCCGGGCGTGCCACGGAGGCGTTCGACATACGCCTCGAAGCCGGCCCGTTCAGCGAACGGCCCCGCGCTGAGGTAGGTCCACAACTGCGGCGGCGATCCCAGGACGAGCGCGTCGTAGAGATCGGCAAGGTGCTCGTCGGAGAGCGGCTCGACGCGGCAGTGGTCGCCTTCGAGGGAGATCGGTCCCACCGCCGGGCAGCCGTGCCAATCCGTCACCGGCGCACCAACGGGTTGGCCGTACTCGTTATCGGGCATGCCTATTGATAGCTGACGAACCGCACCCGCGGTCGGATCCGGAGCACTCCACGCGGGCGCATCATCCTCGTGTCCGCGCGATAGAACAGCTTGAAGCCCTCGATGAACTGGTGCGGCCGGGCGACCGCGTGGTAGGTCGAGAGCTTCTCACCGGGCGTGCCGAAGCCGTCGACGTGCTGCACCATCGCCAAGTGGCGGCGAGGACGGATCCGCCCGGGCTGTTGCACCATCATCGTGCGGAACTGGTGGATCACGAACAGCTTCTGCGGCAGTTGCGCGCGAGCGGTCACGCGGTCGAGCCGGGCCGAGACCCGGTTGACCTCTGCAGCACGCACCCGGCCAATCACCTGACCGGGCACCTGACCCGGCCGCATCCGCCACTCCGGGTCGAGCGCCAACCCCACCCACGGATCGCGCAGCGCCCACTCCCAATGCTTGGCGAGCGTGAGGAAGTCCGAACGCCCCGGCTGGACGTCGAGGAGTAGCAGCGCGCCCAGTCGATGGGCGGCGCGGAGGTACCTCTCCACGTCCGCGCGGGGTACGGGTTGGCTGTAGTCACCCCCGCGGCCCGGCCCCCTGGCGGCGACGTCGACGATCAGCTCGAACACCGGCTGCACGGGTCGCC
>DASVMH010000058.1:0-8246 GCA_036384455.1 Marmoricola sp.
AACCGGTCGGTCACCACGCGCGAGACGAGCACGAAGCCGCAGGCGATCAGGCAGGCCGCCGCGACACTCAGGCCCGGTGTGCCGTAGATGGAGTGCTTCATCTCCAGGGCCTTGTACCCGGGGACGAGCACCAGTCCGAACCCGACGACGAGCCCGCCCAGCCCCCACCACGCGGCGTCCTTGCGGTCGGTGAACCGGCGCAGGTCCTGACCGACGAGCAGGAACAACGTGCTGGCCACACCGGTGCCGAGGTCCAGCGGCAGCCGCCGCATGATCCATCCGGGCGAGAGGTGGTGCGACGGCTCGATCAGGCACAGCGCGATGGCCACGATCGCGACGGCGTACGACACCCAGCGCGGGTAGCGCTCGAGCAACCGCAGCGTCAGCAGGGCGAACAGGAAGGCGGAGAAGAACCAGAATGCGGTGAACGGCCGCAGGGCCGAGGAGCCGCCCCAGATCGAGTAGAGCACCCAGGCAGGGGTGATCGTGTCGCCGCGGCCCACGATGTACACGCAGCCCACGACGAAGTTGACCACCCACCATGCGATGTACGGCGTGACCAGCACCGGCCAGCGGCGTCGCAGCTCCGCACGCACGGTCCGGCCGCGCGTCCACAACAGCCCGGAGAGCAGGAAGAACAGCGGGACGTGCCAGGAGTAGATAAGCCGGTTCGGCAAGCCGGTGTACCAGACGTGCCCGACCAGCACCGCGATCAGTGCGAACGCGCGCAAGACGTCGAGGTTCTCGAGCCGCTGCCGGACCGGCGCGGTCGGCGACGACCCGGCACTCACGCTCCGCCCCACCTCAGACACCTTCGACTCCTCAACCTGCCCGGACGGACGACCCGTGCACTCGTGACTAGCGCCGGTGGTGGGACGCCACCACACCGAAGTCGGTGCGCAGCGCGGTGCCCTGGAGCAGCCGTTGGAACAGCGGGCTCTGGGTCGACCAGTACGTGAACACCTCCACGTCGAAGGAGTGCGCCAGCAGCGACCGGATCGCCTCCTCGTCGCAGCCCTGCCGCATGACGTGATACTCGACGAGGTCGGACGGGGCGGTGTCGTCGTACACGCCCCGGAGCCGGCGTACCCGCGTCGCCAAGCCGCGCCGGTAGCTGCCCTGGGCGAGCCGCCAGGTGAAGTACGCGCCGCGGCTCGCCAAGTGCGAGGAGCGCGACCGGCGGGGATAGAACAACGGGTCCTGTGCGGTGAAGATGGCACCGTCCTCGGCGATGCGCTCCTGGAGCATCGTCAGGAACCGGAGGTAGTCGGGGATGTGGTGGAGCACGCTGATCATCACCGCGAGGTCCCACTCGTCCTCGCGGGCGAGGACCGCCTCCCCCGTCAGGTCATGGAGCACCTCGACACGGTCGTCGCCCGCGAAGGTGCGACGGAGGTGGTCGGCGCTCGCTTCGCTGACCTCGCTGACCAACACCGTCGCGCCGGCGTCGACCAGCGTCTGGGTGAAGGTCCCGTGCCCGGCGCCGATCTCCACCGCCCGGCATGCGCCCGTGCGTGCGATCCGGTCGGCGACGATCTCCGCGAGCCGCCGCTCGATGTCGTGTCGCAGCTCGGGATGCCGCAGATGCGGGGAGCCGACGACATAGTCATTCTGCTCCGCGTGGGCCCCGTCCTGGGCCCGCAGAACGTTCCGCTGGTCGACCATGCGGGTCAGTCTGACACGTCAGGGGCACCTCGGCGCGTTGGCCTATACTCCCCGCCCATGAAGCCGATGCGCCTCGTGGTGGAGGCGATGGCGGCCGATTTCGGAGGCATCCGCACCTACGTCGAGTGGTTGCTACGCACGTGGGGTACCGCCTTCCCCGACGACGACCTGCTGGTCGTCACACGGGCCGACTCGGATCTCGACACCGCCGAACACCGGCGACGCGCCATCACCGTGCCCCGTCCCGCGGCGCTCGGCCGACCGCTCACGCAGTCGCTGCTCACTCCGGGGATCGTGCGTGACTTCGGAGCGGACGCGGTGCTCGCGACGTTGCCCTCGACCGGCTTCCGGCACCCCGGCGTCCCTCTCGCGGTCGTCGTCCACGACCTGCGCCACGACATCCAGCCGGAGCAGTTCTCCCGCTCGCGCCGCCTGCTGCGGCGGGTCTCGTACCGGCGTACGTACGCCCTGGCCGACGGCTTCATCGCGGTGTCGCAACGCACCCTCGACGACCTGACCCGGCTCTACCCCGACACGGCCACCCGCCCGTCGATCGTCGTGCACCACGGCGCCGACCACGCGCTCGAGTGGCACGGCCGTCCCGGCAGCGGGCCCGCAGTCACCTTCGCCCACCACACGAACAAGAACCCCGACCTCGTCATCGACGCATGGGCGATCGCGCAGTCGCGGGGCGTACGCCTGCCGCACCTGATGGTCGTCGGCGCCGGCGCCCAGCGCGACAGGCTCGCCGCCCGGATCCGGGACAAGGATCTGGCCGACCGGGTCAGCGTCGCCGGATACCTCCCCAACGCGGAGTTCAACGCGCTGATGGGTAGCGCGTCGATGATCGTCTTCCCGTCGGACTTCGAAGGGTTCGGCATGCCCGTCCTTGAGGGGATGCTGCGCCGGGTGCCCGTCGTGGCCGGCCCTGACCCCGCCGTGCTCGAGGTGTCCGGCGGGCATGCGTTCGTGATGACCGAATGGACCGCCGCTGCACTCGCCGACGCCGCCGGGCGTGCCGTCGCGTGTACGCCGGCACGCCTCGACGCCGCGCACGCGCACGCACGCGAGTTCACCTGGACCCGGGCCACCACCCAGACCCGTGCGTTCCTCGCGCACCTCTCCACGACCGGACGGGAGGCGCGCACGACGTGAGCCGACTCCCCACCCGACTGCAGCCGCTGTGGCCCTGGTTCAAATGGGGTCACCGGATGTTGTCGCTCGTCCTCGGTGTGCTGCACCGGCGTACGTCTCCGCTGTTGGGCGCGCGCGGCGGCCCGCGTCGGGCGACCACGTCCTCGGAGGCGACCGAGCGACTGGAGCCGGACGACACCGAGCTCATCCCCGCAGGCCCTGCGGAGCACCTGTCCCGGCCGATGCCCCCCGGCACCCCTGCCGACCATCCGAGGTTCGCCGCCGCGCTCGAGGTCGACGTGCCGGCGCGCTACGTGCTGGCGTTGCGCGACGGCGTCACCGTCGGCGACTACGGCGCCAACCTGACCCGGCACGGCACCCTCGACTACCAGAGCAGCGGCTACTTCGGGCTGGCCAGCTGGCGCGAGCACCCGGTCTTCCTGCGGACCCGGCTGCCAGAGCCGGAGCGGGTGCACGGGCGCGTGCTGAACATCAACACCCGTGGCTGCAGCAGCAACTACTACCACTTCATGTTCGACGCCCTGCCCCGCTACGGCATCTTTCGCGAGGCCATGCCCGACGCCGAGATCGACGCGGTGATCGTGCCGCACGGCGCCCGGTACCAGCGCGAGCTTCTCGAGCTCGCCGGCATCCCCGGCCCATGGCTGCAGCCCGCCCATGACACGGCCTGGGTCGCCGACGAACTGCTGGTGCCCAGCACCCCCAACCAGGATCTGGCGGCGCCCCTGTGGGGCACCCGCTGGCTCCGCGAACGCCTCACCGCGTCCGGCCCGTCCACGCTCTCACCGCGGCTCTACATCACCCGGGGGGACAAGCCGAACACCCGCCGCTACGTCCACGAGGCCGAGCTGTGGCCGCACCTGGAGGAGCGCGGCTTCAGCAGGGTCGACCCGGGCAGCCTCAGCGTCCAGGAGCAGATCAACGCCTTCGCCGCCGCCGAGGTCGTCGTGTCACCGCACGGTGCCGGGTTGACCAACATCGTCTTCTCCCGACCCGGGACGAAGGTGCTCGAACTGTTCGCCGGCGACTACGTGCACCTCGGCCTGTGGTCGATCGCGGAATCCGTCGGCGGCCTCGCGTACTCCTACCTCGTCGGGGATGGCGACCCCCACAAGGCCGAGACCGGGGTGCTCTCGGACGTCGACGTCCCTTGGCAGCGGGTCCTCGACCGCGTCGACGCGATGCTCTGACGCGTCAGATCCACATGCCGCCGCGGGTGCCGACGCGGCCGCGGATCGCTCCGATGAGCCGCGGGAAGCGGCGCTGGATGCCCAGGGCCGCATCGGGCGCGGCAGCACGTCCCGCCTTCATGGCCTGATCGACCGCACCACGGACGCGATCCGGCCGCGCCTTGCGGCGCCACGCGCGGTAACGCTCGCGGTCGGCGGGCGCGAACGCCGAGGGCAGCTCGGTGTGCTCGGACTCGAGGCGGTACGCCCTTCGGAGGCCGCGGCTGACCCGGGTGCCGAGCGAGTCGGTCAGGTAGCGGTATCCGGGCTGCTCCCCGACGACCGAGCGCCAGTGCAACACCCGCTCCGCGTAATGACGGGAGAGCTTCGCCAGCGCCGCATCGTCGGTGTTCAGGCGATCCCCCACGTCCACCCGCGTGGTGATCTCCTCGGGCCGTTCGGGGTCGAACGCGTGGAAATGGAACAGCCGCAGGGCGCCCCCGTCGACGTACAACTCCTCGCCGGAGGCCTTCAGCTCACGTTCCTCGAGGTTGAAGACACCGACGTTGTATCCGGGGTGTCGCCACGTGGTCGCGTCGAAGTAGAACGCACCGACGTCGGTCCAGCGCTGATCGACGAACAGGCCGCCCAGCGGGTCGTCGAGGCACTCGAAGCGCAGATGGCCCCACCACCAGTCGAGGAAGTCGCTCGCACGGCGGTCGATGGCGAGGAACCCGAGGTTGTGGAAGCCGACGTGCAACAGGTGCCCGTCGCCTGCCAACGCCTCCGGCGACGGCGGCCTCAGGAAGTGCGGGGTGAGCAGGATGCCGCTGGCGCTGTCGGCCAACGCCGGGCCGAGCTCGGCCATCGGCGAGAGCACGAAGGTGTCCGGGTCGAGGTAGACGACCGCGTCGTGGTCGCGCATCAGGACCGCGAAGAAGACGGGCTTGATCGCTGTGGCGAACTCCACCAGCTCGTACGACATCACCAGGCGCTGCACCTCGGTGGTCCCCAACTCGAGTGAGTCCGTGCCGTGCAGGACGACACCGGGGATGTCGTGGGCGGCCAGGTCGGCCACGTCGTCGGGACCCTCTGCATCGATGAGCAGCACGTGCAGGTCGGCACCCTCGGCCGCGCGCAGGCTCTCGGCGAGGGCCAGCGCCTTGGGCAGGTAGTTGCGCGCCAGCACCGTGCAATAGGCCGTCGACATGCCGCGAGGTTATCCAAGACTTCGGCCCTTCTCGTCATCCAACCCTCAGGCCCCTCTCAGCGGCACAGGTCTAGGCTGCCTACCCGTGCCAGCCAAATCGGGCCCGCGCTCGCGCGCGTTGACGACTGCCCACGTCCTCGCCCTCCTGGTCCCCCTCGGCCTCGTGGACCTGTTCTGCCAGGGATGGATGGACCACAAGGTCTTCCACACGACCCCGTTGGACTGGCAGGCGTGGTGGACGCTGCGCTCGGTGTTCCTCTTCCATGTGGGCGTCGGCGCACTGTGGCTGCTGTGGCTGCGCAGCGACAACGCCCGCCGACGCCCGCGGCTGGCGTACGCATGCCTGCACATCTACTTCACGCTGATGGCACTGCTCGTGTGCTTCAACGTCGGCTTCTTCTACTACCTCGACATCCAGGTCGAGTCCGGGCTGCTCAACGAGGTCATCCCGATGATCGAGGCGGGCATCTGGACGGTGATCAAATCGGCTGTGAGCCCGGTCTTCATCATCATCGGTGCGCTGTTGATCTTCGTCGCCAACCAGTTCCCGAGGTTCATGATCTGGGTCCTGGGGATCAAGCGGCGCGAGCGGGCGCGCGCGGAGTCGGCCGCAGCGACCCCCCAGGCCGACGACACGACGAGCACGGACGCGGTCGTCGATAGTGCTGCACCCGCATCGAACCGACGCCGGACGAGCATCGTGGTCGGTCTTGCCGTCGTCTGCATCGTCCTCGCCTGGGCGGTCCCCGACGGCCTGAGCTCGACCAGGTTCACCCGGCAGCGCCTCCCCGAGCTGATCAACGGCATCGTCCTGAACGCGACTGCCAAGAAACTGCCGCCCACTCCGACAGCGGACCTGCCGCTCAACACCCGCCTGGTCCCGACGAAGCACGCCAAGCGCTACAACGTCGTCTACATCGTGCAGGAATCGCAGCGGGCCAAGTCCGTCAGCTACTACAGCCACCAGTACGACAACACGCCCGTCTTCGACAAGCTCGCGAAGACGAGCATCGTCGCGCAGCATGCGTACACGGCCGTGCCGCACACCAGCAAGTCGCTCGTGACCAGCCACTGCGGCGTGGCCCCACCGCTGGACAGCGACAACTCCGAGGGCCGGCCGAACACGCTCTCGTCACGATGCCTGCCGCGGCTGCTCGAGGGCCTGGGCTACCACACGGCGTTCTTCCAGAGCCCCACCGAGGACTTCGAACACCGCGAGGAGATGGTCAAGAACCTCGGCTTCCAGCAGTTCATCCCGCTGGAGAAGATGAGCAAGAAGGGCTTCTACCCGGTCAACCCGCTGGGGTACGAGGACGACATCATGGTCAAGCCCTCCGTCGACTGGGCGAAGAAGCAGAAGAGCCCGTTCGAGCTCACGTACATGACCGTCACGGCGCACTACGACTACACGCTTCCGAAGAATTTCCCGGCCAAGAAGTACGTGTCCGACCCGACGTACAACCGCTACCTCAATGCGGTGCGCTACCAGGACCGATTCGTCGGCAAGGTGATCCAGGGCTTCAAGAAGGCCGGGCTCTACAAGAACACGATCTTCGTCGTGATGGGTGACCACGGCGAGGGCTTCCGCGAGCACGAGCGCCGCATCCACAACGACACCATCTGGACCGAGGGCATCCACATCCCGCTGCTGATCCGCGTCCCCGGGATGAAGAAGTCCGACGTGATCACCCGACCCGTCGCCAACACCGCCCTGCTGCCGACGCTCGCCAAGCTGATGGGCTACAAGATCGAGGGCGGCAAGTACGAGTACGCCCCGATGACCGACAGCACGCCCGCGCAGCCGGTGATCACCCGATGCTGGGACCAGGAACAGTGCATCTCCTACATCGACGGGCAGCACCAGTTCATCCACTTCTTCGACGAGCAGCCGGACGCCTACTACGATCTGGCGACCGACCCCGACGAGAAGCACAACATCATCGACACTCTCAGCGACAAGACCCGCAAGCACCTCGTGACACTTCTTCACGACTGGGTGCTGAAGGTCAACGCCAACTACGCGCACAAGCATGTGCAGGGACCCCCGACGACCGCGCCGACGGGGTCGCAGTGAGCACTCGCGCCGCGTCGCCGACCATCGCGACCGGACTGTCGCTGCGGAACAACTCGCTGAACTTCCTGCGGGTGTTCGGGGCACTCCTGGTGATCGTCTCGCACTCGCCGCACGTGACCGGTCTGGGCGAACACCCCAACATCGGCACGATGGAACTCGGCGTCATCCCCGTCACGTACTTCTTCGTCATCAGCGGCTTCCTGATCACAGGGAGCCGCTACAAGCTCAACGGCCCCCGCTTCACCGCGCGCCGGCTGGCCCGCATCTTCCCCGGATGGTGGCTCGCGGTCGTCATCACCGGGCTCGGGCTCTCGGCGATCGCCGGCCACGAGCGCGGTGGGTGGAACCTGCACCGGGCCCTGCTCTACATCGTCCGCAACCTGTTGTTCCTCCCCGGCCAGGGCGGCCTCGGCAGCACCCTGCACGGCTCCGGGGACCCGTCGACGTGGAACGGCTCGGTGTGGACGATCCCCGTCGAGCTGATGTGTTACTTCACCATCGGATGCTTCCTGGCGGTGCCGTACTTCCGCCACCGTCTGAAGACGTGGAGCATCGTCGCCTGCGTGCTCACCATTGCGGTCGGGGAGTACATCGCGCAGTCCAACCCGGAGCCGGGTTTCTTGTACCTGCTCGCGTTCTTCGCCGCCGGCGTCTTCCTCTATGCGTGGCAGGACCGGATCCCGCTCAACGGTCGGTTCGCGCTGGGTGCCCTGGCGATCACCGCGGTGTGTTTCCAGGTGCACCAGATCGTGTTCTTGGCGACGATCCCGTACGCCTATCTGATCCTGTGGTTCGGAGCGAATGCCCCGCAGTGGATGAAGAACGTGGGCACGAAGAACGACTTCAGTTACGGGATCTACCTCTACGCATGGCCGGTGCAGCAGGTCCTCGTCGCCTACCACCTCCAGGATCACGGCCTGTGGGTGTTCAACATCGTCGCGATGGTCTGCTCCTTCGCCCTCGCGATGGTCAG
>DASVMH010000059.1:0-2177 GCA_036384455.1 Marmoricola sp.
CGCCCATTGTCCAATATTCCCCACTGCTGCCTCCCGTAGGAGTCTGGGCCGTGTCTCAGTCCCAGTGTGGCCGGTCACCCTCTCAGGCCGGCTACCCGTCGAAGCCTTGGTGAGCCGTTACCTCACCAACAAGCTGATAGGCCGCGAGTCCATCCTCCACCGCCGGAGCTTTCCACCACCATCGGATGCCCGAAGTGGTCGTATCCGGTATTAGCTCCCGTTTCCGGGGGTTATCCCAGTGTGAAGGGCAGGTTACTCACGTGTTACTCACCCGTTCGCCGCTCGTGTACTCCCGAAGGAGCCTTACCGCTCGACTTGCATGTGTTAAGCACGCCGCCAGCGTTCGTCCTGAGCCAGGATCAAACTCTCCGTTGAAATCTAGCGACAACCGGCGAACCGGCTGCCAATTCTTTGGAAGTAATCCCGGCAAGAGACAGACACTGACAAATTGTCAGAATCATTGTTCTTACCAAAGGAACCGTCCTTCGATCATCACCGGCACGAGGCCGGATCTCACCGAGTCGGACGGGTAATTAATTCGTCGACTTTTGGCACACTGTTGAGTTCTCAAGGATCAAGCGCGCACCGCTCCAGGCCTCGCGGCCTGTCTTCGGGTCAACCTGAGCAAACTTACCGGGGCTCCAGACCCGAGTCAAATCGACTCTGTGATCCCGGTTCCGACACACGACGACCCTGTCGAGTCAGTCCCTGGGCGGAGATCCGCACACCGGAACCACCTCGACCTGAGGTGTTGAGTGAGGGGGTTTCGCCTCGGGCCGGCCGCCCGGCCGATCGGCCTTGCGTCCCGCCGCCCCGTGGCGACGAGGCAGAACATTATCAGTCCCGCGCAGCGAGTCAAATCGGGGTCGGGTGTCCGCGGTCACATCGAGTGTTTACGCAGGTCAGAGCCGTGTTGTGGGTGGATCGACACCTGCGCGGGCGCGCCCGGGCGTACTCCCGAGAGCAGCACCGTCTCGCGCACCTCGTCACCCAGATCGGCCAGAAAACGGGCGACCGATCGCTCCCCTCCGGTCGCCAGCGCCCATAGGACCGGCCGGCCGAGGAAGGCGCAGCGAGCGCCGAGGGCGAGAGCTGTGACCACATCGAGACCGGACCGGAGCCCACCATCGACGTACACCTCCGCCCTCGCGCGGACGGCAGCGGCGATCGCGGGCAGGGCGTCGGCGGTCGCGACGCACCGATCGAGCTGGCGGCCGCCATGGTTGGAGACCCAGATCGCAGCCGCACCCGCATCCACGCACGCGGCCGCGTCATCGGGGTCAAGGACGCCCTTGGCGACGACCGGGACGCCGAACTCGCTGCGCAACCAGGTGACATCGGCCGTCGTGAGATCGCTCGCCCACGGATGCGGATCGTGCTCGGGCCAGTTCGCGGCGTGCCACGAGGTGTCGATGGCGTCCCAAGCTCCGGTCGCGTCGTCGGCCGCGACGGCGTACTTCGTGCCGACGACCGGGGTGTCGACGGTGAGGACCAGTGCCGAAGCCCCTGCGCGCAGGGCGCGCTCGATCACGGGAGCGGCCGCAGTGCGGTCCGGTGGCAGGTAGACCTGCAGCCACCAGCGCTTCGTGCGCGCGCCGATCTCCTCGAACGGGTGCCCGGCCAGGATCGGGGCGACGTACGGCACCCCGGCGCCCGCCGCCGCGCCCGCCGTGGCCAGCTCGCCCTCCGGGTGCACGGCACGCTGCATCGCCGTCGGCGCGACCCCCAACGGGCTCGCGTACGTCTCACCGAGCAGCCGGACGCTCAGGTCCGGCTCGGCCCCGCGCAGCACTCGGGGCACCACGCGGTAGCGGGACCAGGCCGCGCCCGCCTCACCGACACTGACCTCGTCCCCGGCCCCGGCGGAGAGGAATCTCCACACCGGCCCGGGCAGCGCCGACTCCGCCTCCAACTGAAGGTCGGTGAGTCGGCGCCCGGTCATCTCAGTCGCCGTGCCCTACGCCATCCGCGGTGCCGATCTCGACCCCGGCGAACCGCTTCTTGCCGCGCCGGAGCACGAGCCAGCGGCCGCCGATCCGATCGTCGGCAGACGGCACCAGATCAGCGTCCTCGACGCGGAGGTTGTTGAGGTAGACCCCGCCCTCGCCGATGGTGCGTCGCGCCTCTCCTCTGCTGGCGGCGAGGCCGGAGTCGACGAGCAGGTCGACGATGCCGGC
>DASVMH010000060.1:0-15407 GCA_036384455.1 Marmoricola sp.
TGATCGCCCGGTCCAGGGTTCGGCCCAGGGTTCGGCCCAGGGTCGGCTGCGATGTCCTGAGACATGACACGGCCCAGGGTCGGCGTGTCGTGCTTGACTCGAACATATGTTCGGTCCAGAATGGAGCATGGCTCTCAGGACCGACGTCGCACCGCTCGCGCAGCTCGCCGCGCGCGAGCCGCTGGACGCGGTCGTGGACGTGGTCACACAGGTCCGCGAGGTGATGGCGGGCCTGCCGGGTGGTGACCTGACCCCGGCGTACGGCCTCGTCGATGGTGAGGCGTTGGACGGTCTGGTCGGGGAGGTGGCCGCTGCGGCCAGCCAGCTCGACGAGCTCAAGCTGCGCCTGGCCAGACTCGCCGAGGCCTCCGATCGCCCCGGCGATGTGGGTGCCGCCGGTGCTGATGCCTGGCTCGCGCGGCTGACCGGCACGACCAGGGCGTGCGCGGCCGGTGGCATCTGGCTGGCCCGCAAGCTCGACCAGCGCTATCCGGCAGTCCGTGAGGCGTTCGCTGCCGGGGCTCTCGACGAGAAGCGCGCGAGGATCATCGTCAGGGCTGCCGAGACGATGCCGGAGGCGGTCACCGACGCGCAGCGTGCCGACGCCGTGGAGTCCCTCGTCGCGCGGGCCGTGCGTGACCGGCTCAACCCGACCGTGCTGCGCCGGGCCGCCCGACGCATGTGTGATGTGGTCTCCCGCGAATGCGCCGACCAGCACCAGGCCGAGCTGCTGCACGCCGACGAGGTCGCTGCCGACGCCGAGACCTATCTGTGGCTCGTCGACCGCGGCAACGGCACCTTCGAGGGCCGCTTCGTGGTCCCCGAGCTCCAGGGCCGGATCCTCAAGACCGTCCTCGAACACCTGTCCTCACCGCGGCGGGTCTCCCGCAACCGCGCAGGGGAGAGCGTCGTCGATGCCACGGTGCCGCGCTGGAACTACGACGAGATCCTCGGCCGTGCCTTCACCGAGCTCCTCGAGCACCTGCCCACCGACGGCCTGGCCCAGCACGGCCGCGTCGGCGCCACGGTGATGGTGCACATCGACCTCGAACACCTCCGCGACGGCCTCGCCGCTGCCGGGCTCGACGCCGGCGGCGAGATCTCCGCCGGCCAAGCCCGCCGGATCGCCTGCGGGGCCGGCATCATCCCTGCGGTCCTCGGCACCGCCCCGGTCCCGCTCGACCTCGGTCGCGAGACCCGGCTGCACACCAAGGCCCAACGTGCCGCCCTCTCCGCGGTCCACACGACCTGCGCCGCCGAGGGCTGCGAACGACCCTTCGCCTGGTGCGAGATCCACCACCACGAGCCGTGGTCGGCCGGCGGCACCACCGACATCGACAACGCGATCCCGCTCTGCGGGTGGCACCACCACCGCATCCACGACCCGCACTACCGACATTCGGTGATGGCCAGTGGCGAGATCAGGCTCAGACGCCGACGACCCGACATCGCGGCGTAAGGCTCACTGCTCGTCGCGCACACTCTCGGCGAGGCCGATCAGGCGGGCACGGTACGCGCCCCAGTCGATCTCGGGCACGTTGGTGTTCTCGACCCTCATCCCGACCGCTCCATCGATCTGCTCGCGCAGGATGTCCGCGTGCCCTGCGTGCCGGGAGATGTCCTCGGTGACGTGGACGATCACCCGGAACAACGTCACCTCGTTGCGCTCCGGCGACCACCACGGCACCCGGCCACGGGCGTCGAGGGGGAGCGCGTCGACGGTCTCGTCGGCGAACGCCTGGACGCGCCGATAGAGATCGACGAGGCCGGCCGCCGACTCGTCCTCGGTGGCGTACCAGTCCGCCTGCGGGTCCTCGTCATAGGCCGATTCGGGGACCAGCTCTCCGGGGCTCGGCCAGGCCCGTCCGAAGGTGGGTCCGAAGTAGCCCGCCTCGACGTTGAGGCAGTGCTTGACGATGCCGAGGAGGTTGGTGCCGGTGCCGGTGCGGGGCAGTCGCAGGTCGTATTCGTCGAGACCGTCGAGCTTCCACAGCAACGCCTCGCGCGCGGCGCGCAGGTAGTCGTGCAGCACCGCCTTGGGGTCGAGTTCACTCACGACCCCCACTGTCGCGGCACCCTCGGCGCGTCGTTGACGACACGCCGTGGCCTGGAAAATTCCTCGAGAAATTTCGGTGTCCGCGCGACCACATCTGACCTGCGCGAACGCAGATCGGTGCAGGTCAGCGCGGGGTTGACAGCACGCCGCCGGCGCGTGAGGGTTCCATGCGTTCCTCCAAGGCAGATCGCTTCGTTCTCGATCACCGGCGGCACGCCCGGGCCCGATGCGCACCACGTCGGCAACCCGGTCGGGTCACGCAGATGCTCGGTGCGTCGCGGAAGAACACGGGGGGAGTGCGGGATCCCTAGACAACGCGCGTGATCACGGCAGCCGGTCGTGGCACCCGCGGACCGAAGGTCCCGCGCCTCCCCCCGCGCCCCGCCACCGCACCCACGATGAGCGCCTCTAAGCTTGGCCTTTCGCGGCACGGGAGGAGGGACGGCGCATGGCGGGCACGCACAGGTGCGTCATGGTGATCCCCACCTACAACGAGGTCGCCAACCTCGAGTCGCTGCTGACCCGACTGCACACCGCGTGCCCCGACGTGCACGCCCTCGTCGTCGACGACGGATCCCCTGACGGCACCGGCGAGCTCGCCGACCGGTTGGCGGCCGCCGACGAGCGCATCGGCGTCGTCCATCGTGTACGCAAGGAGGGCCTGGGCGCGGCGTACCGCCATGGTTTCCGGATCGCCCTCGACGCCGGTTTCGACGTCATCGGCGAGATGGACGCCGACGGGTCGCATCAGCCCGAGGAGCTGCCCCGCCTCCTGCGGGCCCTCGACGACGCGGATCTCGTGATCGGGTCGCGCTGGGTGCCCGGCGGCACCATCGTGAACTGGCCGCGCCGGCGCGAGTGGCTCTCCCGCGGCGCGAACACGTACGCCCGGCTTCTCCTCGGCGCTTCCGTACGCGACCTCACGGCGGGCTACCGCCTCTACCGCCGGACCACCCTGGAGGTGATCGGCCTCGACGAGGTCGACTCGGCCGGATACGTCTTCCAGACCGACCTCGCCTGGCGCACGCTGCGCGCCGGGCTACGGGTCGTCGAGGTGCCGATCGAATTCGTGGAGCGCGCCGTCGGGGACTCCAAGATGGACGGCGCCGTCGCGTGGGAGTCGCTGACCCGGATCACCCGCTGGGGGATCGCCGAACGCAGCCGTCGCGCACGCGGGCGGGCGGTGCGGAAACGACCCGCGGCCGTCGATCGTTAGACGATCATGACTGCTCGCCGGACCTCGAAGTGGCCGTGGCTGCTGCTCGCCCTGATCGCGATCCCCGTGATCGAGATCGCCGTGCTCATCCAGGTCGGCGAGGTGATCGGTCCGTGGTGGACCATCCTGCTGCTGCTCCTCGACGGCATGTTCGGCACCTGGCTGATCAAGCACGAGGGCCGCCGCGCATGGACCGCGCTGCAGTCGGCGCTGCAGCAGGGCCGACTCCCGGCGACCGAGCTCGCCGACGGCATCCTGATCCTCGTCGGCGGCACCCTGATGCTCGCGCCCGGCTTCGTCACCGACGTGTTCGGGATGCTGATGATCCTGCCGTTCACGCGCCCGATCGGGCGTCGCATCCTCGCCGGCATCCTGGGTCGACGCCTCCTCGTCGTCGGCTCGCCCCTGGCGGCCGCGACCGCCCGGGCCACCGGCACCGAGCAGGCAGCACAACGCCCCGGTCACGACGACGTGATCCGGGGCGAGGTGATCGACGACTAGACCGTCGCCTTCTTCTTGCTCTTGCGGGTGTTGGCGCGGTGCAGGTGCGCCGGGCCGATCTCGCCGCCGCGCAGCAGCTCGAGGCGCTCGGTGAGGATGTCCTCGAGCTCGCTGATGGAGCGCCGCTCGAGCAGCATGTCCCAGTGCGTGCGCACCGGCTTGACGACCTTCTCCTCGGGCGTGATCCCCGAGGTGCTCAGCGCCTCGGCGCCGCAGCGCGGGCACTCCCACACCGCCGGGACGTCGGCCTCGACCGACATCGTCACCTCGAACGTGTGCCCCTCGGGGCAGGCGTAGCCGACCTGCTGGCGCGCCGCCAGCTCGATCCCACGCTCGTCCTCAAAACTCTGTCCGCCCAGTCGGGCGCCACGCAATGTCCGCTCTGCCATCTCGAGCACCTCCACAGCTCTTGCTCAGTCGTCGCTCGCCATTCCCGGGACCCTGCTTCATGGGTACCGCTCGTGAGACGTTCGAGCAAGGGGGTTATGACGCGATCTCTCTCCTGTTTGTGCCAACGAGCGGAGGGGGTGAGAGATTCCCGACGGAACTGACCGGTTTGGCCGCGACGTGACTCAGATCGCCTCCGGCACCGCGTTGCCGGCCTCACGGATGCCGCGTGCGGGGTCGAGCCGCAGCAGGAAGACCGCCCCGAGCACGAAGAAGACGATCAGCGCGAGGATCGCCGGGCGGTAGGAGTCGGTGACTTGGAAGACCAGCCCGAACAGCAGCGTGCCGAACCACGAGGTGCCCCGCTCGCAGGCGTTGTAGAGCGCGAAGTACTCACCCTCGCGCCCGCGCGGGATCAGCAGGCTGAAGAACGAGCGCGAGAGCGCCTGGGTGCCGCCGAGGATGATCCCGATCGCGACCGCCAGAGCGAAGAAGATCGGCGCGTTGTGCGCGGGCAGGACCATCGCGATCACCACGATCGCCATCCAGGCGTACGTGCCCCACAGGATCGCCTTGTAGGCGCCGAAGCGACCGGCGAGCCGGCCGAAGTAGAGCGCACCACCCCAGGCGACGAACTGGATGAGCAGGATCGTCGCGATCAACACGGAGTTGCCGAAGCCCAGCGTCTTCTCGCCGTACGTCGAGGCCGCGTAGATCACCGTCTGGATGCCGTCGTTGTAGAACAGGTAGGCGATCAGGAAGGTCAGCGTCATCGGGAAGGCGCGCATCTCGCGCAGGGTGTCGAAGAGTTGCCCGAAGCTGCGCTGCCACAACCCACCGGCACCGACCTGCGAGCCCCGCGGCGCGTAGTCACGCAACTTGAACAGCGGGACCAGGGTGAAGCCCGCCCACCACACACCCGCGCTCAGCAGCGACAGTCGCACCGACATCGCCTCGCCGAGGCCGAGGGCGGAGTGGCCGAGATACATCACCAGGTTGACCGCGAGCAGCAGACCGCCGCCGAGGTAGCCCCACGCCCAGCCGCGCGAGGAGGCCTCGTCGCGCTCCTGCTCCGTCGAGATGTCCACGAGGATCGCGTAGTAGGCGACCAGGGAGCAGCCACCGAGGATGCTGCTGGTGACCACGGCGACGGCACCGATCTGCCAGTTGCTGCCCTCGAGGAAGAACAGCAGCATGCACATGAACGACCCGGCGAAGGCGAAGCCCGCCATGTTCCACCGCTTGTGTGACGAGCGGTCGACGAACGCTCCGACGATCGGCAGCACGAACGCGCTGGAGATCGTGGCGAAACTGGTCAGGTAGAACGGCAGCGAGCCGGGCGCGACGTGGATGCCGAGCACGCTGATCGTGTGCGCGCAGTGCGAGGCGCTTGCCTTGCATCCGGCGGCGCGATTGGCGACCGTGATCATGTACGGCGCGAACAGCACCGACAGCACGGTCGTGTAGTAGGCGGAGTTCGCCCAGTCGTACCAGTTCCAGGCCCGCTGCTGGCGGCGGCGCTCGTCGGCGTCCGGCTCCGCCAGCGCGGGCAACACGGCCCCAACGCTCACGTTGTTCCTCCCTCAGGCACGCTCGCCCTCCCATTGGCCACGTGCGCTGAGAACATCTTTGAGCACATCGGTGCGATCCGTGAAGATCCCGTCCACTCCGGCGTCGATCATCACCTCCATGTGCCGGGCCCTGTCGACGGTCCACACGTGGATGTGTACGCCCGCGGCGTGGGCCCGGCGCACCAGCCAGGGGCGTACGACGGGGATCGGGCCGCGCACCCGCGGCAACTGCAACACGGCGACGCCCGCGTCGGCCAGGAAGGTACGGCCGGCGTCGTGACCGGAGAGCAGGAAGCGGATGGTCTCCGACTTCGCGGCGCCGGTGGCGACCCTGCCGGCGGTCGCCTTCCGGAACTCCACGATGCGCTGCACGTCGAAGGCGCCGACACAGACCCGGTCGTGGGCGTTCATCCGATCGAGGAGACCCACGAGCGGCGTCACCGCGCCCGGCGCCTTGATGTCGATGTTCACCCGCGCGTCGGGGAACTCCTCGAGGAGTTCGGTCAGCCGCGGGATCGGCTCGCGGCCGCCGACGCGCGCCCTCTCGATCTCCGATGCCGGCAGATCCGCGACGCGACCGCGCGTGTCAGCGACGCGATCGAGCCGGGGGTCGTGCATGAGGAACAGCTCGCCGTCGGAGCTCGCATGGACGTCCGTCTCGAAGTAGCGGTAGCCCAGGGCCGCGGCGTGCCGGAACGCCGCCATGGTGTTCTCCAGACCGCGCAGCTCGGGCACCTTCGCGCCCCCGCGGTGGGCCATCGGGATCGGCCCGGGAAGCTCGAGGACCTCGTCGAGGTAGGCGAAACCCGTACGTGGCCGGTTCACGACATCACACGCTGTGGTCGTAGAACGTCTCGATGCTCGCGCCGAGCTCGTTGAGACGGTCGGCGAGGTCTTCGTACCCGCGATGGATGACGTACGTCGACCGCAGCACCGAGGTGCCCTTCGAGGCCAGCATCGCCAACAGCACGACGACGGCCGGGCGCAGCGCCGGCGGGCAGACGACCTCGGCGCCCGACCAGTGCGTCGGGCCCTCGATCATCACGCGGTGCGGGTCCATCAGGGTGACCCGGCCGCCGAGCTTGTTGAGCTCGGTGAGATAGATCGCGCGGTTCTCATAGACCCAGTCGTGCAACAGCGTCTTGCCCTGGGCGACCGCGCCGATGACCGCGAAGAACGGCAGGTTGTCGATGTTGAGGCCCGGGAACGGCATCGGGTGGATCTTGTCGATGGGGGAGTGCAGCACCGACTGCTTCGTGGTCAGGTCCACGAGCCGGGTGACGCCGTTGGCCGCGGGATACTCCTCGGTGCGCTCGTAGCGCAGCCCCATCTCCTCCAGCACCGCGAGCTCGATCTCGAGGAACTCGATCGGAACCCGCTTGATGGTGATCTCCGAATCGGTCACGATCGCCGCCGCGAGCAGCGACATCGCCTCGATCGGGTCCTCACTCGGCGCGTAGTCGACGTCGACGTCGATCTCCGCGCGGCCGGTGACCGTCAACGTCGTGGTGCCGATCCCCTCGACCTCGACGCCGAGGCGCTGCAGGTAGAAGCAGAGATCCTGGACCATGTAGTTGGAGCTGGCGTTGCGGATCACGGTGGTGCCGTCGTGCAGCGCCGCGGCCATCAGGGCGTTCTCGGTGACGGTGTCACCGCGCTCGGTCAGCACGATCGGTCGCTGCGGGGCGGAGTCGGGGTGCACGGTCGCGTGGTAGTTGCCGTCGGTGGCCTTGACCTCGAGGCCGAAGTGCCGCAACGCGGTCAGATGCGGTTCGACGGTGCGGGTGCCGAGGTCGCAACCCCCGGCGTACGGGAGCTCGAACTCCTGTGTGGTGTGCAGCAGCGGACCGAGGAACATGATCACCGATCGCGTGCGGCGGGCGGCCTCGTCGTCGATCGCGGACAGGTCGAGTCGCTCGGGCGGGATGATCTCGAGGTCCCCGGCATCGCCGAGCCACCGCGTGCGTACGCCGATGCTCTCCAACACCTCGAGCAGCCGGTTGACCTCCTCGATGCGGGCCACCCGGCGCAACGTCGTGCGGCCGCGGTTGAGCAGGCTCGCGCACAACAGTGCGACGCCGGCATTCTTCGACGTCTTGACCTCGATGGTGCCCGAGAGGCTGGTCGGCCCGGTGACGCGCAGATGCGCCGGGCTGGTGCCGATGCTGACGAGCTGGGAGTCGAGCGCCTCACCGATGCGGGCGAGCATGTCGAGGGAGAGGTTCTGGTGCCCGCGCTCGATCCGGTTGACGGCGCTCTGGCTGGTCCCGAGAACCTCGGCGAGCTCGGCTTGGGTCCAACCGCGGTGCTTGCGTGCGTCGCGGATCAGGTGCCCGATCCGGCCGAGGTAATCCATGGTCCAGACCGTATCTCAGATATGAGATAAACGACCAGCACCCCGGCCCAGAGGATCAGGCCTCCGGCAGGTCATCGGCCTCGGCATGCTTGCGGACGTAGTCGCGGACCTCCTCGCCGGCGCGACCCATCCTGGTGGTCGCCGGGGTGATCGCAGCACCGCTGTCCATGATCCACGGCAGCGCCTCGCCGTCCTTGAGCTTCTTGGGCTTGGGCCGCTTCTTGGGAGTGCAGTCGTCGGGTCCGCTGGGTGCGTGGCGCCGTGGCTTCGTCTCCACCTTGGGCATCGAGTTGGGCGGGATCGGGTAGGGCGTCAGATCGGCCTTGCCGTAGAACGTCCCGACGATCACGTCGAGGCCCGCCTTGGTCTGCAGCAGGACGTCGACCGTGCTCATCTCCTGGCGGGGCTTGATGGTCACCGCGGAGTCGTCGCGGCCCGCCCTGAAGTTGAAGGTGGAGGTCATGTCGCCGACCGTCTTGCGCCGCCACTTGGTCAGGTTGGGCACCTCGACGCCGAACCGCTTCTCGATCAGACGCAGTTGCGACGTGTGGTCGAACGTCTCGCTGGCCACCAACCCGCCGCGGGAGTACGGCGAGATGACCAGGCCCGGCACGCGGAAGCCGAGCCCGATCGGACCGCGGATGCCGCTGGAGCTGTCCACGCCGTTGATGTCGGGGACGGTCACGTATTCACCCGGGGTGCCCGGGGGCGCCGTCGGCGGAGCGACGTGGTCGAAGAAGCCGCCGTTCTCGTCGTAGCTGATGATCAGGGCCGTCTTCTCCCACACCTTCGGGTTGGAGGTGAGGATGTCGAGGACCTTCAGCATCCCGACCGCGCCGAAGGCCGGCGGCAACGCCGGGTGCTCACAGGCGAGCAGGTCGGGGATGATCCACGAGACCTTCGGCAACGTGTTGTTCTTGACGTCGGTCTGGAGGTCGTGCGGATAGGTCGGCTGGATGCCGCGCTTGTGGAGCTCGGTGCCCGAGTCCTTGTACGCCTTGAAGGCACCGAGCATGCCCGAGAGCACGGCGCTGGAGACGATCGGGGCCTGGTGGCTGGCGTACACCTTCCAGGAGACGCCGGCCTCCTGGAGGTTCTCCGGGAACGTCCGCCAGGAGTACTTGTTGGTGGGCACCAGCGTCGGCGTCTCCAGCAGCGGGCCGCCATGCTTGCCCTCGGGGTCGATGGTGCCGGAGATCCAGTAGAGCCGGTTGGGGTCGGTCGGCCCGAGCACCGAGCAGTGGTAGTGGTCGCAGATCGTGAACGCGTCGGCGAGCGCGAAGTGCACCGGGATGTCCTCGCGGGTGTAGTAGCCCATCGTCGCCGGGCCGTTCTTGGTGCCCTCGGTGGCCACGTGGGACTTGATCCACTGATTCATCTTGCCGTGGTTCCAGCAGTGGTGCTGGCCGGTCCAGTTGTGGTCGGGGTCGTTGATCGCCTCGCCGTCGAGGGTGGCGCCACGGGTGGTGTCGAGCCGGAACGGCATGACGTACGCGTTGGGGTCGGCCGCCTTGGTCTTGACGTTGTAGCCCTTCTGCTTGAACAGCCCCGCCTTGATCGCGGCGGTGTCGTTGAAGCCGCGGACGCCCGACATCGTCCCGAAGTAGTGGTCGAAGGACCGGTTCTCCTGCATCAGGAAGACGAAGTGCTCGATGTCGGAGAGCGAACCCGTGCCACACGGGTCGGCGGCGTACGCGCGCTCGAGGATCGGACCCGAGAGATCGGCGAGTGCCGCCGTGGCGCCACTGGCCGCGATCAGCTTGATCACGTCACGCCGGGTCATGTTCTCGAACATCGTCTCTCCGCTCTGCTGACCACTTTGTCGCACTCTTCAACGGAACAATCGCACAAAGGTGACTCCGTCAGGGCGCGTCCGGCGGATCGAAGGCGCCCACCGACTCGTTCTGCCGCTGGCGTACGGCCTGCTTGATCTGCTGCAGGTTGTTGCGCAACAGGTCCGAGACGAGCTCGTCCATGCGGGGATCGCCGAGCATCGCGATCAGCACCCGCAGCGTGGTCTCGCTGATCTCGGAGACGATCTTGTCGTAGCCGGGCAGCCTGCCGACCAGGCGCACGTTGGGGTCGTGCCGGATCTTCTCGGCGGCCAGGGCCTTGAGCTCGTCGTGGTTCTCCACGATCGCCGCGGAGATGTTCTGGGTGTAGTGGCCGGTCTGGATGACGTCGGCGACCTCGTCGAGGACCATGATCGTGATCGGCCGCTTGACGGTGCTGATCACCTTGTCGCGGCCGCGATTGATCAGGCGCAGGCCCACGGGCGTCCTCATGCCGCCGCGCACCAGCGCCGCGGTCACGACTGTCGACAACACTGCGAGGACGATCAGGAAGCCGATGACCACGAGCACGAGCTGCCAGGTCGCCAGGTCGGTGAGCCAGTTCATGGCCCCATCATGGCCGCATCACGGCCGCATCGGGCCTCAGTAGCCGGTGCGTCCGTCCACGCACTCGCGCAAGAGGTCCATGTGACCCAGGTGCCGGGCGTACTCCTCGATCAGGTGGGTCAGGATCCAGGCGAGGTTGATGTCGTTGCCGCGCCGCTTGCCGTTGGCGAGCGCGCCCAGGTCATCCCAGGTCGCGAGGATCGCGCGCGTGTCGGCGATCTCCCGCTCGTACGCCTCGATGTCGGCGAGCGCAGTCGCGGGGGAGACGTCGTCGAAGTCGCCGTCGCGGCTGGCCTCGGTGCAGTAGTAGTCGGGCACGTCGTCGCGGCCCTCGACGACCTCGCGCACCCAGTACGCCTCGACCTCGGTCAGGTGCCGGACCAGCCCGATCAGGCTCATCGACGACGGCGGCACCGAGCGCTGGCACAACTGCTCGGCGTCGAGCCCTGCGACCTTGAGGAGGACGGTCTCGCGGTAGGTCTCCAACCAATGGTCGAGGATCTCGCGGATCCCTCCGGTCACCGGACCGTGGTCGCGGGTGTCCTCACGCTCGGGGACGGTCTGCTCTGCTGCGCTCATGGTCATCGACACAACCACAGGTGCACGCTGACTTCATCTGGATTGTGCCGCTAGCGTGTCGCCATGACGGCCCACGCGGACTACCTGGCCGCCATCGACGATCCGGCGCATCGGGCGAAACTCGCGTCGATCCTCGACTGGGTGGGCACCACCTGGCCCGCGCTCGAGGCGGCGGTGAAGTGGAACCAGCCGATGTTCACCCACCACGGCACCTTCATCATCGGCTTCTCGGTGTTTCCCAAGAACATCGCCGTGAGCCCCGAGGACGCCGGCATGGAGCGGTTCCGCGACGCGATCCACGCAGCCGGTTACACCACGACGAAGAAGCTGTTCCGGATCACCTGGGACGACCCGATTCGCCACGATCTCTTCACCGAGATCATCGAGTGGCAGATCGCCGACAAGGCCGACGTCACCGGCTTCTGGCGCTGACCGGTTTCGGGAGCCGTCCTCGCGCGGCGAGGGGATTATGTCAGGTGAACGCTCGTTCAAGGCGTGCGTTCCGGGCCGCGCGGAGGCGCCGCCGGCGCAACGTGGCGGGCATCGTCAGCACCAATCCGACGGCGACGCCGATCGCGGCTCCCGTGCCGTTGGCCACCAGATCACGCTCGTCGGGCACACGGCCGGGGATGTAGTGCTGGAAGTACTCGATGCCGCAGGTCATCGCGAACGACGCGATCAGAGCGAGCCACCAACCGCCGGCACCGAAGAGCAGCAGCAGGAACACGCCCACAGGAACGAACAGGGCGATGTTCGCCAGGAACTCGAAGCGGTCATAGCCGATCGATTCTGCGTACCCGCGCCGGTGCAGCGCATCCAGGACGCGTACGACGAACGCCGCCTGGCTCGTGTGCTGGGCCTGCGGCGTGAGCGTCAGCCAGCCGACGAACACGAGGTACGCGCCGCTCAGCATGCTCAGGAACGGGTGCCGATGGAACATCCGTCCAGTCTGCCGGGGCGGTCCAACCACGTCCGATTACGCAGCCCGCGACGCGGCCCGACCGATCACCTTCCTTGGGCCATCGCGGTGTTACATGTAACATGGTGGCCATGGCCGTACGAGAACGGGTGAGCGCATATCGGGCTCGGATGCGAGCCCAGGGGTTGCGGCCCGTCCAGATCTGGGTTCCTGACGTGCGCTCTCCGGATTTCGCCGCCGAGGCCCACCGGCAGTCCGTGCGGGTTGCGGCCGCGGACCGCGCGAGTGACGACATGGACTTCGTCGAAGCCGCCTCCGAAGATTGGGACGAATGAAGCGCGGAGACATCGTCACCGTCGCAGGCGGTGTCTATGCGAACAAACCCCGGCCGGCCCTGATCGTGCAAGACGACCGGTTCGACGCGACCGCGTCGCTGACGGTCTGTCCGTTCACACGCACAGACGTCGAGGCGCCGCTTCTGCGCGTGCCGGTCGCAGCGAGCCACGAAAACGGACTCGACCAGGACAGTTTCCTGATGGTCGACAAGATCACCACCGTCCGGAGGAACAACGTGGGCGCGGCGACCGGACGGCTCGAGGCAACGACGTTGGTCGAGTTCGAGAGGCGACTGCTGGTATTCCTCGGGTTCGGCGCATGAACGATCGTTCGGCCGTCCAGCCCCTCTCTCCACGCTCAGAAAACCGCCGATAAGCTATCTTATGTCATGTAATGTCGGGAGAACCGTCCCCCGGCCTCCCTGCCCCCCATGCGCCGAGACCCCAAAAAAATGACGAAAAAATGCACCGAGTCCAAACCAGGGGCGTCAGTTTTTGGACTCGGTGCATTTCAGCGTCAGAGTTTTGGGGTCTCGGCGCGAAAACCCGTCAGAGTTTTGGGGTCTCGGCGCGAAAACCCGTCAGAGTTTTGGGGTCTCGGCGCTAGCAGGAATGCAGGTGGTCGTGGCCGGAGCCGCCTGAGCAGTGATCCCTGCCGGGGCCGCCGTACAACGTGTCCTTGCCGGCGTTGCCGTACAGGTGGTCCTTGCCGGCGTTGCCGTAGAGATGATCCTTGCCGTTGCCGCCGTGGATCCTGTCCGCGCCGCCGCGGCCGCAGATCACGTCGTTGCCGCCCCGGCCCCAGATCACATCAGCGCCCGGTGTCCCCTGGATGACGTCGCGACCAGTCGTCCCGCGGACCGTTACGTGTGCCGTCGGGGCGACGATGCTGACCGGGCGCCCCGAACAGCTGAGGATCCGACCGAACCGCTGGATCCGGTTGTTGCCCTGGTCGGCGACGTAGACGGTGCCGTCGCGACCGACCGCGATGCCCCACTCCTCGTCGAACTGACCCTGACCGGTCCCGGCCCCGCCCCACGTGCCCAGGACGTGCCCGTGCGCGTCGTACCTGACGACCTTGGAGTCGTAGTAGGACCCGACATACACGCTGCCGTCGGGCCCCACCGCGATGCCGCTGGCCGCATCGAGTCCTCCCCATGCGGCCAGGAAGCGGCCGCGCGGACCGAACTTCTGGACGCGGTCGTTGTAGCCGTCGGAGACGAAGACGTTGCCGCGAGGGTCCACCGCGACCGCGACCGGGAAGTGGAACTGGCGGTGGCCAGAACCCTCGGACCCCCACGCTCCGAGATAGCGCCCGGTCGAGGTGAAGCGCTCGATCCTTTCGTTGTTCTGATCGGCCACATAGACGTTCCCGTTCGGCGCCACCGCCACGTCACTAGCCCCGTCGAACTGGCCCTGGCCGGACCCGTGCGTGCCCCACGAGCCGAGATACCTCCCGTTCGCGGTGAACCGCTGGACCCGGTCACTGTTGTTGTCGGTGACGTAGACGGTCCCGTTCGGTGCCACCGCGATGCCGACGGGGGCGTCGAACTGGCCGTGCCCGGACCCGTGACCGCCCCACTGCCCGAGGTATTGCCCGCTCGCAGTGAATCGCTGGACCCGGTAGTTTTCCTCGTCGGTGACGTAGACGGTCCCGTCCGGCGCCACCGCCACCTGGATCGGCCCCGAGAACTGACCGTGCCCCGAGCCGGCGCTGCCCCACGAACCCAGGTACGGCGGCACGGAGGACCCGGCTCGTGCCGCCCCCTGGCTTGCGGGCGGCGCGACCAGCAGCCCCGCTGCCGCCACGACCGCTACCAATGCCATCAAACGCCGAGGGTTGCCCATGGTGTGCAAGCTAGATCGCGGATGGGCCGCAGGCATCCGTGGAGCACTACGGAGACTCCTGACGAACCATCTCGAACACCAGCTGCCAGGCGTTGCCGATCCGGTTGAACGGCTCCCGGTCGCACAGCGCGAGCTCCAACTCCAGCAACCGGTCGAAGAATGCCGGGTCGTGCTTGGCCGTGTTGTCGGCGACCAGGTCGTTGGCGATCCGGTTGGCGTAGCGGCCGACGAGGTGCAGGCCGGCGGCCTCGGCGAGAGCGCGTACGTCCTCGGCGTCGACCTTGCGGGCATCGCTGTCGAAGGTGACCACCTTCGCGCGCTCGGCGCTGAGCTGGGCCGACGCCGCCTCGGGACCCGCCTCCACCAGCGCCCGGAGCACCAGTCCCGCGGGATTGACGTCCATGATCGACAGCCGCCCGCCGGGGCGTACGCGACGCGCCAGCGCCGCGACGTCGGCATGATCGGCGTCGCGGTAACGGAGCACGAAGTGACATAACGTCAGGTCCCACTCCCCCTCGGGCAGGTCGTCCAGCCCGCCCTCGACGGTGGTGATCGCGACCCCGTCCGAAGCGGCCCGCCGCGCCGCCTCGCGCAACCACGACGTGGACGGGTCGACGATGGTGACCTCGTGGCCGGCGCGCGCCAGTGGGAGTGCATCCATCCCGTCGCCACCACCGACGTCGAGCACCCGCAGCCGCTCCCCCAGCTCGGCCGTCTGCCGGCGCAGCACCTCGGCGACGACCGCGTAACGGATCCGCGCCCAGGGCGTACGCGTGTGCTCCTGCCACGTCTCGAGCTGCTCGTCGAATTGGTCGACCACACGCACAGCTTGCCCCATGGGCCGGCGCCACCCTCGACGCGCTGGCATGGATCCGGCATGGATTTCGCGGGGCCCGCATGCGCATACTCGAGACATGACGTCATCTCGGGACGCAGCATCTGACCTTGCCCGCCTGCCTGGCAGCAGCCGGCCGCTCGCCGGCGGAGCGGACAGCACCACCCGGTTGCCACCGGACGAGATGGTCCGGGCCACGCTCGTGCTGCGCCGCCGATCCGGCGCTGAGCCCGATCCCGGCACCCGGCTGAGTCGTGCCGAGCTCGCCGATCGGTTCGGCGCCTCCCCGGACGACGTCGCCCTCGTCACCGACACCCTCGACCGCTGCGGCGTACGCGTCCTGCACGCCGATGCGGCGTCTCGGCGGCTGCAGGTCGAGGGCCGGGCCGAAGACATCGAGCGCGC
>DASVMH010000061.1:0-3374 GCA_036384455.1 Marmoricola sp.
CACCCGGCCCCTTGCGTGACCTCTGACCCCGGGCGTGCCAGAATGACAACGCTGTAGTTCAAGGTCGAACAAGTGTGCGGGAGTCGTGATGAGCGCTGCTGGAGCCGTTTCCGGTCGCGAGCCCGCGTCCGGCGAGCTGTCCAAGCGCGACAGCGAGATTCTGGAGTTCGAGCGGCAGTGGTGGAAGTACGCCGGCGCCAAGGAGCAGGCGATCCGCGACCTGTTCGACATGTCGGCGACCCGCTACTACCAGGTGTTGAACGCGCTGCTGGACCGGCCGGAGGCCCTGGCGGCCGACCCGATGCTGGTGAAGCGGCTTCGCCGCATGCGGGCCGCTCGGCAGCGTCAGCGCTCAGCGCGCCGACTGGGCTTCGAGGCCTGACGTCACCGCGTCGTACGACGCGGGCTGACTGGGCAGGTTGATCTCGTGACTGGTGAGCCGCTGTGAGCGGGCAGGACCTGCCACCGGGCTGGCGAGACGGCGCCGGTCCTGATGGTGCGTGGGTCGGAAAGCACCGGGCACCCGTCACCCCGGGGCGCAAACTGCTCTACCGCGTCATCGTCCCGCTCGGTGCGGTGGCGGCGGTCGTCGTCCTGATCGTCGTGCTGATCAGCCTCAACGGGCACGACTCGGGAAACGCGCCGGGCCCGGGCGTCGTCACGGCGTCGCATCCGACGGTCGTGATCCCGTCCACCACGCCGACGACGCCCACCCCTGAGGAGACGACTCCCAGTCCGACCGAGAAGCCGACTCACGTCGCGCTGCCGCCGAAGCGCCACCACGCCAACCGCAACGCGATGGCCACGGTCCGGGTCTACAACACGACCGCGATCCAAGGGCTGGCTCATCACGTCGCCGCCGAGATCCAGTCGCGTGGCTGGACGGTCGCCTCGGTCGGCAACATCCGACTCGCGCCGTCGACCTCGACGCTGTACTACTCCCCGAGCGCCCACGACGCCGCCCGGCATCTGGCGCGCGAGTTCTCCGGGATCCGAAGGCTTCAGCCCAACAGCGTGGTCGGCCTGACGAGCTCGGGCCTCACGCTCGTCCTCACCGCCGACTGGCACGACTGAGGCGGGCTCCACTCATGGCGGGCGGCGACGTCGTCGGAGCACTGCTGCGGGAGCCGGGAGCTGCACTAGTCGCGGTCGATTTCGACGGCACGCTGGCGCCGATCGTGGCTCGCCCCGAAGACGCTCGACCGGCCTCCGGTGCGATCGAGGTGCTGGCCGCGCTGGCCGCTCGGCTCGGCGTTGTCGCGATCGTCAGTGGCCGCCCCGCTGCGGAGGTGGTGGAGCTTGCCGGCCTGCCGGATAACTCACCGGTCCGGGTGTTGGGCCACTACGGGATGCAGCGGTGGCGGGCGGGAGTGCTCGAGACGCCGGACCCGGTGCCGGGCATCGCAGCGGCCCGACCGCGGCTCGTCGAGCTCGTCGCCGCCGCGGAGCAGGGGGTCAGTCTCGAGGACAAGACGCACTCCCTCGCCGTTCACACCCGGGGAGCCGCCGACCCCGAACGCGCTCTTGCGGCTCTCCGGCCGGCGCTCGGAAGGCTTGCCGACGAGCTCGGGCTCGAAGCGGTGCCGGGGCGCTACGTCGTCGAGCTGCGTCCCCGAGGCATCGACAAAGGCGCTGCCTTGACTGCCCTGGTGGCGGAGACGGCAGCCCGGGTCGTTGTCTACATCGGCGACGACGTGGGCGACTTGCCGGCGTACTCCGCCGTCGAAACGATGCGCGGGTCAGGGGCGATCGAAGGACTCACGGTCGCGGTCGTCGACCCCGCGGACAGCGATGTCCCGGCTTTGGTGGCTGACCGCGCGGACCTGGTATTGGACGGGCCGACCGCCGTGGTCGCCTGGCTCGGCGGAATCGCGGAGCTGCTCTAGATCCCCTCGCTGAGGACGTCGAGCTGCTGCTGCAGCCAGGCTTGCGGTGGCAGTGCCGCTGCCGAGGCGGCAAGCCGGTCGTGGCGGGCGGATCGGTCCGCGTCCGTCATCGTCAACGCCGCGTGCAACGCCGCCGCGGTCGCGTCGACGTCGAGCGGGTCGACGAGCAGGGCCTCGGTCATCTCGTCGGCCGCTCCGGTTTCGCGTGACAGCACCAGCGCCGCGTGGGCGCTGAGGATCACGCCTTCCTTCGCGACGAGATTCATGCCGTCACGCAGCGAGTTGACCAGGAGCACGTCGGCGGATGACAGCGTGGCAAGCGAGTCGGCGTAGTCGTCGCGCACCTCAAAGACCACCGGGGGCCGCTCGGCAGCGTCGTACTCCTCGTTGATCTCCTCGGCCAGGGCGACGCAGTCCGCGGTGTAGTCGCGGTACTCGGCGACGTCCTGGCGGCTCGGATAGGCGAGGGCGACGTGGACGACCTGGCCGAGGTGTTCGGGATGGCTGCGCAGCAGCTCGGCGAAGGCAAGCAGGCCCCGATGAATGTTCTTGGCGGGTTCGGTGCGATCGACCCGGGCGATGACCTTCCGGTCGCCGGCGACCGCACGCAGCGCGCTGACGCGCTCGGCGACGTCAGGTTGGGACGCCCGCTCGATCAGCGGTGCTGGATCGACTCCCAGCGGATGCACCCGCAACGGCACGTCGACCGACGCTCCGGCGTCACGGGCACATCCGGCGAAGTCCTCGGCCCATCGCGGCGAGTGGAAGCCGAGCGAGTCGGCGCCGAGCAGGCCGTCGACGATCGCACGGCCGACGTCGCGCGGCAGTTGTGCGTAGTCCTCCGGTGTCGCCCACGGCGTGTGGGTGAAGTGCCCGATCCGAAGATCCGGTCGCACTCGGCGCAGGGCCGCCGGCACCAGGTTCAGGTGGTAGTCCTGAACTAGCACCTTCGCGCCGGTTGCAGCTTCGTCGGCGATCGCCTCGGCGAACTGCTGGTTGTACGCGACGTACCGCTCCCAGTCCGCCCGCCACTCGTCATCGAACGCAGGCGTGTCGCCGAGCCCGTGATTGACCGGCCACAAGGTGCCGTTGGCGATCGACGTGTAGGCCCCGGCAAGTACGTCGGGGTCGACCGCAAGCATCCGAACCGCAGCGCCTCCGGTGTCGTGCCCCGCGACATCGATCCGCCCGTCGACGGCCGTAGCTGCCACATCGCGATCGACGTCAGACAACGCCGCGCAGATCCAAAGAGAGCCAGGGGCGGACGCGGCAACGGCCATGGCCGAGACCAACCCACCCCCGCCACGGCTGGAAGTGGTCCTGCCGTCCGGTCCAAGCAAGAACGAAAGCGGCCCCCGGTTGGACGCGATGACAACCGAGGACCCAGCCATACGAAAAGACTAAGAGCGCAACGAAGGGCAAGCGGGGTGGATGCGTAGTCCCGGACGAGCCGTTGGCCGCAAAGGAGCGAAGCGACGAGGGCCACAG
>DASVMH010000062.1:0-6252 GCA_036384455.1 Marmoricola sp.
GCACGTTGAACGGCGAGATCACCCCGACCACACCAGCCGGGACGCGTTCGCTGAAGCTGAACCGCGGCTCCTCGCTCGGAATCAGCTGGCCGTACGGCGCCCCGGGCAGTCCGGACGACGTATAGCACTCCTCCGCGGCCACATGCAGCGCGAAGCCGGCCATGCCCGGCACCGCACCCACCTCGCGGATGTTCCATCGGGCGAATTCGTCGCTGTGCTCACCGAAGAGGTCACCGGCCCGGCGCAACACCTCGGCACGCTTCGTATGGGGCAGTGCTGCCCACTCCCGCTGCGCGACGGCTGCGGACGAGGCTGCCCGACCCACATCGTCGACTCCGGCGCGACCGGTCCGTCCGATCTCCCGCCCGGTGGCCGGTTCGATGACCGGGGCGTCGCCGGCAGCACCCGCGACCCACGACCCGTCGATGTAGATCGATCCTGACCACGCAGGCTCCGTCATGCACTCAGCCTCCTCAGCGAAGTCCCACCCGGATCCTCGCGTACGCATTCAACGACCGCGTCCGGGACCAGAACACGACGATATTCCGCTGGGTGGAACGTGTCTGCAGCGGCGTAGCCTCGCGCCGTCGGACGATCATCTCGTGATCCGAGCGAGCGATGCCGACGAGACCGGCCAGCACCGTTCGCTACTCCAACGGATCCTCACGGTGATCGACGCGTTCGAGCACAACGAGTGGGACGTCAGCCTCGCGGAGTTGACCCGGCGCACCGGGTTGCCGAAGCCGACGGTCTACCGGATCGCCCGCGAACTCGTGCGATGGGGCGCCCTGGAGCGCACCGAGCACGGATACCAACTGGGCGTGAAACTGTTCATGCTCGGAGAGCGGGTGCCCCGCCAGGCGGCGCTGCGCGAGCTCGCCCAGCCGTTCCTCGAGGACCTCTACGAGGCCACGCACGAGAACACCAACCTCGGAGTGCTGCACGGCACGGACGTGCTCTACCTCGCCCGAGTGCAGGGGCATCGCTCCTCACCGGTGGTGCTGCGCGTCGGCGACACGCTGCCCGCCCACAGCACCTCGATCGGCAAGGCGCTGCTGGCGTACGCCCGGCGCGAAGTGGTGCAGGAGGTGATCGACGCCGGCCTCGCCAGACACACCGCACGCACCGTCGTGATGCCCGGGATGTTCATCCGTCAACTCCAGGGCGTGGTCGACAAGGGCTATGCCGTCAACGACGAGGAGACCCACACCGGCGTCGTCTCGGTCGCCGCGCCGATCTTCGACGCCCACGACGAAGCGGTGGCCGCGATCTCCGTGACGGGCCGGGCGGGGCGCATCGACCCGCACCGCATCGCCCCCGCGGTGCGCACGGCGACACTTGCGATCAGCAGGAGGCTCGCCGGGCAGGGCCTCACCGGTTCCCACGAGACCCCGATCATGCGCTCGGCGAGCGGCTGACGGGTCTGACGATCAGCCGTCGACGAAGGACGTGATCGGCACCTCGATGAGCACCGGACCGTCGCCGGGACCGTATGCGCCGAGGAGTTCAGCAAGATGGGCGGCGCCCTCGGCCCGGACTCCGCGCACGCCGAGACCGCCCGCGAGCGCGGGCCAGTCGATGTGCGGGGGTTCGAGGTCCATCCCGACCGGGTTGTCCAGCGGTCGTCCACCCATGTGAGCCAGCGTCTGCTTCAAGGTGCGGTACTCGCCGTTGTTGAACACGAGGTACGTCACCGCGACACCCTCGCGCGCCGCCGACCACAGCGCCTGCAGCCCGAACAGCGTGCAGCCGTCGCCCAACGCTGCGACGACGCGCCTTCCTGGTCGACCCAGCGCCACCCCGACGGCGGCACCCGCGCCCCAGCCGAGGCCGCCCCCGACCGTGTGCTGGAACGAACCGGGCTCGTTGAGCCGGAGCCGATCACGCAGCAGCAGGCCGGTGGTGATCGCCTCCTCGACGACCACCGCCCCCGCAGGTAGGTGGTCGGCGATCACCGCCGCTGCGACACGGGGATCCAGGACACCCTCGGATCCGTCGACCGAAACGGCCGCGCGGGGCGATCTCCCGACGGTGTCCGGACGCGACCCGGTCGCCTCGATGCCTCGGGTGATCGCCGTGAGGATCCGCCCCACATCACCGGCCAGCCCGACCTCGACCGGGTAGACATGGCCGATGGTGGCGGGGTCGTCGTCGATCTGGATCAGTCGGGTCTGCGGCCCCACGGCTGCCACCGCGCTGTAGTGATGGGGCACGAACGCCCGCACGCCCGCCAGGACCACCACGTCATGCCCGTCGAGCCCTCCCCGGATCACCGAGTTCTCGGGCGCGAGCATGCCGGCGTACGCGGGATGGTCGAGCGGGAAGTTGATCGTGTCGAACATCGGTGCCCCGTAGACGGTCGCACCAAGCGTCTCCGCGAGCGCGACGAGCTCTCCCACAGCGTCCGAGCGGGCTACGCCGTCACCCGCGATCACCGCCGGTCGGCGGGCGCCCTCCAGGAGCGCGACCGCCCCCGCCACATCGGGCACCTGTCCGACCTCGTCGACGCGTGAGCGTGCGGGTACGGGCCCGACGAGTTCCTCCTCGAAGAAATCCATCGGCACCGACACGAACGCCGGCCCACGAGGTGTCTGCCGCGCGGCCTTGAAGGCGCGCCGGAGCAGGATCGGCACCTCGTCGGCGCGCCGGGCCTCCACGGCCATCTTGGTCACCGACGTGGCCATGGCGACCAGATCACCGGCGAGCATCGGATCCTGGATCAGGTGCCGGCTGTCCTGCTGACCGGCGACCACCACCAGCGGGATCCGTGATCGCTGGGCGTTGAGCAGCCCGATCAACCCGTTGGCCGTGCCGGCGGCGACGTGCAGATTGACCAGGGCCGGGCGCCGTGTGGCGCGCGCATAGCCGTCGGCCATCGCCACCACCGCGTTCTCGTGGACCCCGAGGACGTAGGGCATCCCGTCCGCCCGGGACACCGCGTCCACGAACGGCAACTCCGTGGTCCCAGGGTTGCCGAAGATGCGGTCCACACCCTCGTCCCGCGCGATCTCGAGCACCGCGTCCGCGATCCGCACACGCACCTCCTCCTCACCGAGCCGGCCGGCGACATCGCGGCGGCATCCCAACACCGCACAGCACACACGCCGGTGCCCGATGCCGTCGCGTCGACCATTCCGGCCCATGGAACGGCACGGCCACACGGCGCCACCATGGCGCGAGAGGCTGGGATCCCGGTCCACCGGAATTGACGATCAAGGAGTCGCGATGACCGCAGCCAGGAGCGCACGGATGGACGGGCGCACCGCCGTGATCACGGGAGCCGCCGGCGGCCTCGGTCGCGCCTTCGCCGTCGGACTCGCCCAAGAGGGCGCCCGCGTCGTCGGCGTGGACATCGCGGACCAGTCGCGTACGGATGCCGCGGTCACCGCTGCCGGCGGGTCCTATCGCGCGATCACCGCCGACATCACCGAGCCCGCAGAGTGCGACAGGGTCGCAGCCGAGGCCGGGGATTCCGCGATCCTGGTCAACAACGCCGGCATCTTCCCGGTCATCCCCTTCGCCGAGACCACCGTGCAGGACTGGCGCCGGATCCACCGGCTCAACGTCGAGGGCACGTTCTCGATGACGCACGCGCTGTTGCCCGCGATGATCGAATCCGGTTGGGGGCGGGTCGTGATGATCTCGAGCGCGGTGGTGTGGCTGGGTCCGCCGGGAATGGTGGCCTACACGGCTTCGAAGGCGGCGCTCGTCGGCATGGTGCGGGCGCTCGCCTCGGAGATCGGCGGCACGGGCGTCACGGTCAACGCGATCACGCCGGGTCTCACCCGCACCGAGACTGCGCTGAGCACCGAGGTCAACGAGCAGTTCCCGCATGTCGTCGCCAACCAGGCGGTGCCGCACGCGGAGGAGGCTGACGACCTCGTCTCCACCCTGCTCTACATCTGCGACGAGGGCAGCGGCTTCCTGACCGGCCAGGCGATCAACGTCGACGGTGGGTACGCCAAGCACTGACCCGCAGGCGTACGCCACACCGCCTGGTCCCCACTGGCCTCAGCCCACCTCCGCGACGGCGAAGCCGGCGTTCATCGCGGTGCTCAACGTGGCCTCGTCGAGTTCCTCGCCCACCAGCGTGCGGACCAGGCGGCCGCGCTGGAAGACCGCCACCCGATCGCAGACCTCGCACAGCTCGGCGAGGTCGGTCGACGCGACGAGCACGATCCGCCCCTGTCCTGCGAGCGACTTGATGACATCGTGCATCTCCGCGCGGGCGCCGATGTCGACACCGCGCGTGGGGTCGTCGAGGACGAGCACCTTCGGGTCGGTCGCCATCCATTTCGCGAACACGACCTTCTGCTGATTGCCTCCGGAGAGGTCGCCCACCCTGGTGTCCGCGACGCCGCGGATCCGCAACCGGTCGATCATCTGGTCCGCGACCCGTCGCTGCTGCCGCGATCGTTGCCACAGCCCACCTCTGCCGAGACCCAGCCACGCCACGGAGGAGATGTTCTCCGCGACAGTGCGATCGAGCATGAGGCCGAGGCCCTTGCGGTCGCTGGGCACGAAGGCCACTCCGTTGGCGTACGCGTGCCGCATCGACTTGGGCCGCACCCCGCCCGGCAGCAGGACCTCACCGGCATCGAGGCGCACCCGGCCGCAGACCGCGTCGAGGATCACGGTGTGCCCGGAGCCCTGCAGGCCGGCGACGCCGACGATCTCGCCGCGGCGAGCGTTGAGGTCCACCTCGTGCAGGGCTCCTGCCAGCGAGGCGCCGACGAGACGCAGGTCGGCGACATCCCGAGCGGCGTGCGTCGCGCGGCGGACGTCGGAGGAGACCCGCTGCTTGTCCTCGCCGATCATCACGCTCACCAGCCGGTCCAGATCGATCTCACCCACGGGTGCGTCGGCGAGCACGGTCCTGCTGTCGCGCATGACGGTGATCCGGTCGGCCACCCTCATCACCTCCTCGAGGAAGTGCGAGATGTAGAGCACGGCCAGGCCGTCATCGGCGAGCGAGTGCAGCACGGAGTCGAGCCGGGCGACCGCCGCCTGCGGCAGCGCCGAGGTCGGCTCATCGAGGATCAACACCCTCGGCGAGCGCAACATCGCCTTGGCGATCTCGACCAGCTGCTGGTCGGCGATCGTCAGGTCACCGAGGCGCGCGCCCGTATCCACGTCGAGTCCGAGGCGCTCGAGGACCGGCGCGGCTCGGCGGTCGAGCGTGGCGTGGCTGATCAGTCCGAACCGGCGGGCGGGGTCGAGCGGGAAGAGGTTCTCGCGGACCGACAGGTCGGGGAACAAGCTGAGCTCCTGCGCGACCAGGGCGACCCCCGCAGCACCCGCTTCACGGGAGTTGGCGAACGAGACCGGCGCGTCGTCGAGGGTGATGGTGCCGCTGTCCGCGTCGGTGACCCCGCACAGGATCTTGACCAGCGTGGACTTCCCGGCTCCGTTCTCCCCCACCAGCGCGTGGATCTGACCGGACCTCAGCGTGATCCCGGCCGACGAGATGGCCACGACCCCGCCGTAGCGCTTGGTCAGGTCCCGGGCGACGAGGACGTCGCCCGGGACCCGATCGCGGACTGGACTCATCGACTCAGCGCGCATCCTTGAGCGGGTGCATGTGCGCGTCGACGTTGCCGAGGATCGAGGTGATCTGCGGCTTGTAGAAGTCGTACGCCGCGGTCTGGGACTTCTCCCGCGCGAGCACCTTGTCGATGTTGCTGGAGTCGACCACCATGCCCGGTGTTTCGAGCCAACCCTCCGGCTGCTTCGCGCCGCGCTTGTGGTCGATGAGCAGTTGCATCGCGATGTAGCCCTTGAGGAAGTGCTCCGGGTCGATCGTGAACGGCAGGGACCCGTCCTTGACGTCCTCGAGGGTCTTCGCGTCGACGTCGGTGCCTGCAACGACGTACTTGCCGTGCTTCTGCTGCTTGATCTTCGCGAGGTCGTAGCTGTCGGCGTCACCGACGCCGAGGAATGCCAGCGCCGTCGGGTGTGCATTGACCTGGGCCTGCCAGGCGCCGTAGTTCTGCGCCGGGTCGCTATAGGTCTGGTAGGGCCCGAGGATCTTCACGTTCGGTGCCATCTTCTTGAAGGTGTCGGAGATCCCCTTGGCGCGGCTGTCCAACACCGGTGTGCCCGGGTTGGGCACCCCGATCACGACGTCACCCGACGGGTTCTTCGGGAGCAGCTTCAGCGCCTGCTGCGCCTCGAGGACACCGAGCTTGTAGTTGTCGTTGCCGACATACAGCGTGACCTTGCTGCCGTCGGTCGGTGCGGTGTCGAGCGCGA